>JAVQXS010000136.1:0-5085 GCA_033578065.1 Thermoleophilia bacterium | reverse complement strand
GAGCCGGGACGCGCCCTCGTCGACGGAGGCTGCGGCGCGGAGCGCTGCGGCGCCCTCGTCGGCCTCGATCGCGACGACCCGCCCCTCCGCGAAGCGCACCCGCAGCCCGCGTACGAGCGTCCCGTAGAGCTGGAGGGGGCGAGTGGCGGTCACGTAGCCCTCCGCGCGCGTCGGGTCGGGCGTCGTGAAGACCTCCTCCGTCGGGATGTTCGGCTGGTGGCGGATGCCGTCCACCGTCTCGTCGCTTCCGGCCTGCCACCGCGAGCTCGGGAGGAGCCCGATCGTGAGGTCGGTGCCGGGGCCACGCAGGTGGATCGCCTCGAGATCGAGCGCGCTGATGCGGTCGGCGACCGCGCGGAGCTCCGCGGTGCGCTCGTCCCAGGCGCTCGCAGGGTCGTGGGCGTCGAGGCGGCAGACGTAGGCGATGTCCTCCCAGAGCCGCGCGAGCGCCTGCTCGCGGTCGAGCTCCGGGTAGACGACCTCCGCCCACTCAGCGGTGGGAGCCGGAACGACCGTCCAGTTCGTCGTGCGCGCGTTCACGACCTCGCCCGTCTCGGCGAGGTACGGGAGGCGGTCGCGGCCGGCGCGAGTGGGGTCGAGGTCGCGGAGGGCATCGGGCGCCTGCGGCCCGGAGAGGCTGATCCGCGCCCCGCGCTCCTCGGAGAGGTGGAGGAGCCTCTCGCGCATCCACGGAGGCACGTAGGCGAGCGTCTCCTCGGGGGCGTGCATCAGGCGCTCCCGCTTCAGCCACTGGTCGAAGTAGAGGACGTCCACGTAGCGCGCCCCGCGTTGGTACGCGGCGCGCGCGATCTTCCGCGTGAGCGACTCCTTGCCGATCGCGCTCGTGACGGCGACGAGCTGGCCACGCTGCACGTTCGCCGCAGCGACGGCCAGCGCTGCGAGGCGATCCTCGAGCTCCGCGATGCGACTCTCCACCGACTCGACAGTATCCCCGAGACAATGGGCACATGCGGCTGAACGCGTACCTCGCCCGCTCCGGCGTCTGCTCGCGCCGGCGGGCGGACGAGCTCATCGCGGCCGGGCGCGTTCGCGTGAACGGCGAGCGGGCGGCGTTGCACACGGTCGTCCAGCCAGGGGATGTCGTCGAGCTCGACGGCCGGCGCGTCGAGCCCGAGCCCCTCGCCTACGTCCTCCTCCACAAGCCGGCGGGCGTGGTGACGACCGCCCACGATCCCCAGGGCAGGCGAACGGTCGTCGATCTCCTGCCGAAGGGACCTCGGGTCGTCCCCGTCGGACGTCTCGACCGCGACACGACCGGCGCGCTCCTGCTCACGAACGACGGGCTTCTCGCGCACCGGCTCGCCCACCCGCGCTACGAGGTGGCGAAGGTGTACGAGGCGGTGGTCGAGGGAGTCCCCACCTCGGAGGCGCTCGAGGCCCTGCGGCGCGGCGTCGAGCTCGAGGACGGGCGAACGGCGCCTGCCGCTGCCCGCGTGCTCGAGGTGCGCGCGGACTCGAGCCTCCTCGAGCTCGTCCTCCACGAGGGGCGCAGGCACCAGGTGAAGCGCATGTGCGAGGCCGTCGGTCACCCGGTCCGGCGCCTCCACCGCAGCGCCTACGCGGGCCTCGGGGTCGCGGATCTGCGACCCGGGGAGAGCCGGCCTCTCGCCCCGGAGGAGGTTCGTCGCCTCCGCGAGCTCGTCGGCCTCGAGCGAGCCGCTACTCGAACCAGACGATCGTCGCGAGGACGACGTAGAGGGCGACGAGCGCGACGCCCTCGAAGGGCGTCGCCTCGCCGTCGCCCGTGATCTGCCAGAGCGCGAGCGCCATGACGAGGAGCGCGCCGACGAAGATCGGCGACACGACGAACGAGAGGCGCTCGGCGAAGAGGAGCGAAGCGAGAACGAGGATGGGCCACAGGAAGCACGCGATCTGGACGACGGAGTTCTTCACCACCGAGACCGCGAGGTCGTACTTGCGCTTCGCGGCGAGCTGGACGGCGACGACGTTCTCGACGGCGTTCCCGGCGATGGCGACGATGACGAGGCCGGTGAAGGCCTTCGAGATCCCAAGCGCCTCGACCGCCGGGTCGATCGCGTGCACGAACCACTCGGAGACGAAGGCGGCGGCGATCCCGGAGGCAGCGAGGAGGCCGACCGAGAAGCCGAAGGGGAGCGCCTCGTACGCCGGCTCCTCGAGCGCGGGCTCGGCGCGCTCGTCCGAGCGGAGGTACCCCCAGATCCAGATCCCGTACACGGCGAGGAGGAGGAGGGCGCCGACGACGGAGATCGCCATCGCGTTGTCGCTCGCGGCGTCCCCCGCCTGGTTGGAGACGCCGAGGAGGGCGATGAGGAAGACGGCGAGGATGAGGAGCGTCGCCGTGTCCATCGGCAGGCGATGCGAGAACGTCATGACGCCGCGCGGCGCGCGGAGCGCGCCGACGGAGATCGCGAGCCCGAGGACGAGGAGGGCGTTCGCGAAGATCGAGCCGAGGATCGAGTACTGGGCGACGACGAGCTCCCCCGCAGCGAGGGCGAAGAGGACGATGAAGAGCTCGGGGAGGTTCCCGAGCGTCGACTGGAGGGCACCCGTCACGCCGGGCCCGTAGCGGGCGCCGACCGACTCGGTCGCGACGCCGATCGTCCACGCGACCCCCGCGAGCGCGATCCCGGTGACGACGAACGTCGCGACCGCGGGAGCGTGGGCGTAGTTGAGGACGGCTCCTGCCACGACGAACGCGAAGATCGCCCCGCTGACGAGGACCGTCCGTCTCACGCGGGCCGCACGAACCCCATCCGCTCGTACATGGCGGCGACCGTCGGAGCCGAGGCAGCCCTCGCCTTCTCCGCTCCGCGCGCGAGGAGGCGCGCGAGCTCCGCCGGGTCCGATCGCAGCTCTCGGTACCGGTGCTGGATCGGCGAGAGGAGCTCGACGAGCGCCTCCGCGACCGCGTCCTTGAAGGCGCTGTACCCGTGGCCGTCCCAGGCCTCTTCGACCTCCGCGATCGACTGGCCGGTGGCGACGGTCATGAGCTCGATGAGGTTCGAGATACCGGGCTTCGCCTCGGGGTCGTGGCGGATCTCGCGGCCGGAGTCCGCGACCGCGCGCTTGATCTTCCTCCGGATCGCGTCCGGGTCATCGAGCAGGAGGAGCCTGCCCTGGTCGGTGCCGAAGGACTTCGACATCTTCTTCGTCGGCTCCTGGAGGTCCATCACGCGCGCGCCGGCCTCCGGGTACACTCCCTCCGGGATCCGGAACGTCTCCCCGTAGCGCGCGTTGAAGCGCTGCGCGACGTCGCGCGTGAGCTCGAGGTGCTGCCGCTGGTCCTCGCCGATCGGGACGAGGTCCGTCTGGTAGAGGAGGATGTCCCCCGCCATGAGCACCGGGTAGGCGAAGAGCGCGGCCGAGACGAACTCCTGCTGCGCTGCCTTCTCCTTGAACTGCGTCATCCTCCGCAGCTCGCCGAAGCTCGTCGCTGCTCCGAGGAGCCAGGCGGCCTCGGCGTGCGCGGTGACGTGGCTCTGGACGAAGACGGTCGAGCGCTCCGGGTCGAGGCCGGTCGCGAAGAGCATGGCGGCGATGTCGAGCGTGCTCTGCTCGAGCTCGGCGGGGTCGTGATCGACGGTGATCGCGTGGAGGTCGACGATGCAGAAGTACGCGTCGCCGCGCTCCTGCGTCGCGACGTACTGACGGAAGCCGCCCGCGTAGTTGCCGATGTGCGGCGCGCCCGTCGGCTGGATGCCGGAGAAGATCCTCACGGGCGGGATTCTCCCTGGACCGGGGGACGCCCGCAGGGCGGGGCGTCGGCCTGCGCGCTCTAGACTCATCGCCGTGGCCGGGAGCAGCGAGCGGTCGGTGCGCGTCGAGCCGGTGCCCGAGCTCGTCGGGCACATCGCCGTCCCCGGCGACAAGTCGATCTCCCACCGGGCAGTGCTCGTCGGCGCGATCTCCGCCGGCGCCGTGACCGTCGAGGGCTTCGGCCGCTCGGCCGACACCGAGGCGACGATCGCCGCGGTGCGGGCGCTCGGGGTCGAGGTGATCGAGCACGACGTCGATGCGCTCACCGTCCTCGGGGTCGGGCTCCGCGGGCTCCGTCCGCCTGCGGAGCCGATCGACTGCCGGAACGCCGGAACCCTCATGCGCCTGCTCGCTGGGATCCTCGCCGGCCAGCGGGGCCGCTTCGAGCTCCGAGGCGACGCTTCGCTCTCGGCACGACCGATGGAACGCATCGCCGAGCCTCTGCGGCGGATGGGGGCGCGGGTCGAGACGACGGACGGCCACGCGCCGATCGTCGTCGAGGGGAGCGGGAAGCCGCTCGCGGCGATCTCGTACGAGCTGCCCGTCGCCTCCTCGCAGGTGAAGTCCGCGATCCTCCTCGCAGGCCTGTACGCCGAGGACGAGACGACGGTCGTCGAGCCCGTGCCGACGCGCGACCACACCGAGCGTCTGCTCGAGCGCGCCGGCGCTCGCGTGCGTCGACGAGGCCGCGCCGTCTCCATCGGACCCGTTCGCCGACTGCGGCCCGTTGCCATCGAGATCCCCGGCGACTTCTCCTCGGCAGCGCCGTTCCTCGTCGCGGCGGCGATCGTCCCGGGATCTCGCGTCACCGTCCACGGCGTCGGCCTCAACCCGCGTCGCACCGGGCTCCTTGGTGTCCTCGAGCGCATGGGGGCCCGGATCGCCATCTACAACCGCCGCTCGATCGGCGGTGAGCCTGCGGGAGACGTGGAGGTCGTCTCCTCCGAGCTCGTCGGCACGACGATCGACGCCGAGGAGGTGCCGACGCTCGTCGACGAGCTCCCGCTCTTCGCCCTCGCCGCCTGCCATGCGCGGGGCGAGAGCGTCGTGCGGGGCGCAGGCGAGCTCCGGGTGAAGGAGTCGGATCGGATCGAGACGGTCGTCGATGGGCTCCGCCGCGTCGGTGCGCGCATCCGCGCGACCGACGACGGGTTTCGCGTCCTCGGCGTGCCCGCCAGGCTTCGCGGCGGGGTCTTCGAGGCGCACGGCGATCACCGGCTCGCGATGCTCGGCGCGATCGCCGGCGTCGCATCGCGAGAGGGGATCGACGTCGCTGGCGCAGAGGCGGTCGAGGTGAGCTTCCCGGGCTTCTACGCCATCCTCGCC
>JAVQXS010000135.1:0-5087 GCA_033578065.1 Thermoleophilia bacterium | reverse complement strand
GGCGAAGCGCCGACCTACAGGGGGTAGACGTCCACGGCGTACACGTCCCCTTCAATCCGCTCGGCGTGGAGCGCGACGTCGCCCTGCTCGCCAGCGATCGCGTCGAGCGCGGGCAGATCGCGTTCGCCACGCACGCCATCGAGCACGAGCTCCCGCGCTCCGCCCAGGTACGTCGCGTCCACCTCGCTCGCATCGACGCCTGGGAGCTCGACGATCCGGACGCGCTCGCCCACCGCGGTCCAGACCGTGCCCTCGCTCCGTATGGCTACCGCCCGGTACGGCGGCGAGAGCGTCCTCTCGAGCGCCTCGGCGAGCGGCACGAGCGACTCGTCGGGGAGATCGTCAGCAACCACGATCGTCCCGTCGTCGAGGACGACGAAGGAGACCTCGTCGCCGACGAGCTCCGGACAGCGGGCCGCTCCCACCGCGTCCCACGTCCGTCCCCTCGGTACGCCGGAGACGCCGGCGATTCCGAGACCGTGCCGGCCGTCGAGCCCAGGCGGCTGCGCGAGCAGGCCGCCCGCCTGCGCAGCCATCAGCGCGGCGAGGAGCTCGCGTGCGCGGCGCACTACGCCGCGACCGGCTCGAGCAGCCCGAGCCGCTCGAGGCAGCCGCGAACGCGCGCGCGCTCCTCCTCCGTCGCCTCCACGAGGGGCAGACGGAGGCCTCCCACCTCGTGCCCGAGGAGGTTGAGGGCGCACTTGACGGCGATCGGGTTCACGACCACCCGCAGGAGCTCGATCGCCGGGGCGAGCTCGCGATCGATGGCCCGCGCGCCCTCGACGTCGCCGGCCCGGAAGCGCTCCACCATCGCCTTGACGCGAGGCCCCACGAGGTGCGTGTAGACGCAGATCCCGCCCACGCCGCCGAGCTCGAGGAAGGGGAAGACGAGATCGTCATCTCCCGCGTAGAGGTCGAGGCCCAGCCCGACGATCGCGCGCGCCTGCTCGAGGTCGGCGTTCGCCTGCTTCACCGCGCGCACGGTCTCGATCTCGGCGAGCTCCGCGATCGTCGCCGGCTCGAGGTTGAGGACGACTCGCCCGGGGATGTTGTAGACGACGATCGGCCGGTCGCTCGCGGCCGCGATCGCCTTGAAGTGCTCGACGATCCCCCGCGGAGGCGGCTTCGAGTAGTACGGCGTCACGACGAGGAAGCCGTCCACCCCGATCTCGTGGGCGCGCTCGGTGAGGCGCACGGAGTGCGCGGTCGAGTACGTCCCCGTGCCGGCGACGACGGTCGCGCGGCCTCCGACCTCGTCCACGGCCGCCTCGTAGAGGGCGAAGCGCTCCTCGTCGGTGAGCGTCGGCGACTCGCCGGTGGTGCCGGTGACGACGAGGCCGTCGGACCCGTTCTCGACGAGGTACGAGGCGAGAGCGCGGAAGCGCTCGAGGTCGAGCGACCCATCTCGCTTGAACGGCGTGACGACGGCCGTCAGGATCTCGCCGAGCACGAGAGGGATCGTACGTCACGGCGGCGAGGCGTGCAGCCCGCTCCGGGGGTCACGAGCCCGCCGCCGCGAACACGTCGCGCGTCGCCTCGTCGAGGAAGACGAAGCGGATCTCGTCGAACCGGTCCTCGAGCTCCCGCACGGCGGCGATCGCCACCTCCGCCGCGAGCTCGATCGGGTAGCCGTACACCCCGGTCGAGAGCGCGGGGAAGGCGATCGTCCGGCAGCCGAGCTCCGAGGCGACCTCGAGCGCGCGCCGGTGCGCGGAGGCGAGGAGCTCGGGCTCGCCGTGCCCTCCTCCCCGCCACACGGGCCCGACCGCGTGGATGACGTAGCGCGCGGGGAGCCTGCCGGCGCCCGTCGCCTTCGCGTCGCCGGTCGGGCACCCTCCGAGGCGTGCGCACTCCTCGAAGATCTCGTCGCCGCCTGCGCGTCGGATCGCCCCACAGACGCCCCCGCCCGGCGCGAGCGCCTCGTTCGCCGCGTTGACGATCGCGTCCACGCGCTGCTCGGTGAGGTCGCCGACGACGAACGTGATCACCGCGTCTTGAGGAGCGCCTCGAGCCCGACGGTGAGGCCCGGAGGGAGGTCGCGCAGCTTCTCGAGCGCGAGGAGGACGCCAGGGACGAACGCCTCCCGCGAGGTCGTGTCGTGGCGAATCGTGAGCGTCTCCCCGGCTCCTCCGAAGATGACCTCCTGGTGGGCGACGAGCCCGGGCAGCCGGACGGAGTGGATGACGGGATCGGTCCCCATGCGCTCTGCCGTCGCCCGCGCCGTCCCCGAGGGGGCGTCGCGCTTCCCCTCGAAGTGGAGCTCGACGATCTCCGCCCGCGGGAAGATGCGGGCGGCCTCCTCGGCGAAGCGCATCATGAGAATGGCCCCGCGCGCGAAGTTCGGGGCGTGGAAGCAGGGGATGCCCGCTGCCCGCGCGGCTCGGTCGAGCGCCTCGAGGTCGAACCCCGTCGTGCCCACGACCGCGGGGATGCCCCTCGCGAGGCAGGCCTCCACGTTCTCGAGCACGGCGTCGGGTCGCGTGAAGTCGACCGCGGCGTCGCAGCCAGCGGGCCCGGCAGCGCGCGCGTCCACGACCTCATGCCCAGCCTCGACGAGCGCGGGCTGCAGGAGGGATCCGACCTTCCCCGATGCCCCGTAGAGCGCGACGCGCACTACGCGGCCTCCGCGAGGAGCTCCGGTCGCACGGCTCCGACGGCGGCGCGGAACGCCTCCTCATGAGGGCCGATCCCGGCCACCGAGAGCCGGCTCGGGTCGAGGAGGTCGGCGGCAGCCTCGACGACGTCGGCCACGGTCACGGCGCGCGTGCGCCGGACGATATCTGCGGGGTCGAGGATCGGGACGCCCGTCGCGAGCGCCTCGCCGAGCCGCGTCATCCGGCTCGCGGTGGACTCGAGCGAGAGGAGGAGTCGTCCCTCAAGGTGCTCCTTCGCGCGGGCGAGCTCGTGCTTCGAGACGTTGCCGGCGACGACGTCCGCGAGGCAGGAGACGACGACCTCGAGGCACTCCTCGAGGTGCTCCTCTCGGGTTCCGAGGTAGAGGCCGACCTGGCCCGTCTCCTCGTACTGGGAGGCGTACGTGTAGACGGAGTAGGCGAGCCCGCGCTTCTCGCGGACCTCCTGGAAGACGCGGGAGGAGGCCGACCCGCCGACGATCGCGTCGAGGACCGCGGCTGCGAAGCGCCGCTCGTCACCACGCGGGATCCCCGGCCCGGCGAGGCACACGTGCACCTGCTCGGTCTCCTTCTCGAGGAAGCGGAGGCTCGGGGCCGGCAGGCGACGGAGCGGCTGCCGGCGGAGCCCGTTGAGCGCGGGGCGCCGCTCGCCGACCCGCTCCCGGAAGAGCTCGACGAGCCGCTCGTGCGCGACGCGCCCGGCGGCGGCGAGGACGATCCGCTCGGGGACGACGGCGCGCGCGTGGTACGCCGCGAGGGCTCGCCGCGAGATCGCGGAGACGACGTCCGCGCTCCCGATCACCGGCCTCCCGAGGGGGTGAGCGCCGAAGACCGCCTCCGAGGCGAGGTCGTGGACGCGGTCGCTTGGCGTGTCAGCGACCATGGCGATCTCCTCGAGCACGACCTCCCGCTCGAGGTCGACGTCCGCGAGCGTCGGGCGGTAGACCATGTCCGCCATGACGTCGAGCGCCGTCTCGAGGTGCGCATCGGGGACGCGCGCGTAGACGACGGTCGTCTCGCGCGAGGTGGCCGCGTTCAGCTCTCCGCCCAGCGTGTCGAAGGCCTCCGCGATCTCGAGCGCCGTGTACCGCGCCGATCCGCGGAAGAGGAGGTGCTCGAGGAAGTGGGTGACGCCGGCACGCGACGCCGGCTCGTCCCGCGAGCCGGTCCCGATCCAGAGCCCGAGCGCGACCGAGCGAACACCGCGAACGCGCTCGCTCACGACCCGCTCCCCGCTCGGGAGCTCGCTGAGCTCATACCGCGACATGGAGGAGATCGTAGTCCCCGACCCCGCGCTGCCCGGGAGCCTCCATGGAGGCGCTCTCCGCCCGGCTCCGGCGGCGCCCGACCCTAGGAGCGACGACGCTGGCGCCCGCCGCGGGAGCCGCGACGTCCCCCTCGCGGACGCTCGTCGCGGGGCGCCTCGTCGCGCGGCCCCTCGTCGCGACGCGCCGCTGCCCTCGCGCGCTCGACGAGCTCCTCCGGCGTCACGAGGCCGCCGTTCTCATGCTTCGCGACGAGCTTGAGGCCGATGCGCCCTCGCTCCCTGTCCACCTCCTGCACGACGACGTCGAGGATGTCGCCACGCGTGATCACGTCCTCGATGTGGGCGATGCGGCCCGGCCCGACGTTCGAGACGTGGAGGAGCCCGTCGGTGCCCTTCTTCAGCTCGACGAAGGCACCGAACTGCGTCGTCTTCACGACCTTCCCCGTGTAGCTGTCGCCCACCTCCGGCTCCTTCGTGAGGGCGGTGATGGCCGAGATGGCGGCCTCCGCCTTCGTTCCCTCGGTCGCGTAGACGAGGATCGTGCCGTCCTCCTCGATGTCGATCTGGACGTCGAAGTCGGTCTCGAGCGCGCGGATCGTCTCCCCGCCCTTGCCGATCACCACGCCGATGAGGTCGGGGTCGATCTTGAGCGTCGAGATCCGCGGCGCGTGGCCGACCATCTCGCTCCGCGGCTCGGGGATCGTCTCGAGCATGACGTCGAGGATCTCGAGCCGCGCGCGGCGCGCCTGCTCGAGCGCGTCGCGCATGATCTCCTGCGTCACGCCCGTGATCTTGATGTCCATCTGGAGGGCAGTGATCCCCTTCGCCGTGCCGGCGACCTTGAAGTCCATGTCGCCGAGGTGGTCCTCGGCGCCCTGGATGTCGGTGAGGATGATGTAGTCGTCACCCTCCTTCACGAGACCCATCGCGATCCCCGACACGGGCGCGGAGATCGGCACCCCGGCGTCCATGAGCGCGAGGGTCGAGCCGCAGACGGATCCCATCGAGGACGACCCGTTCGACTCGAGCGTCTCGGACACGAGACGGATCGTGTAGGGGAACTCCTCCACCGGCGGGATCACGGACTCGAGCGCGCGCTGCGCGAGGGCGCCGTGTCCGATGTCGCGACGCTTCGGCCCGCGCATGAACCCCGTCTCCCCGACGGAGTAGGGAGGGAAGTTGTAGTG
>JAVQXS010000134.1:0-5095 GCA_033578065.1 Thermoleophilia bacterium | reverse complement strand
AAGCCCCTCGCGGTCGACGCCACGGCCGCGTCCCTCCCGCGAGGCGCCGAGCCCCTCGACGGCGCCACCTCGTCGCCGCGCCTGGTCTTGGTCGCCGAGCCGGGCGTCGCGGCCGGCGGCGCCCTCGTAGCCCTCAGGCATGATCTCGCCCTTGTTGATCCAGACCTTCACCCCGATCTGGCCGAAGGTCGTCTTCGCCTCCGCCTGCCCGTAGTCGATGTCGGCTCGGATCGTGTGGAGCGGGACGCGGCCCTCCGAGTACGTCTCCCGGCGGCTCATCTCCCCTCCGCCGAGACGACCGGCGGCGGTGATCTTGATTCCCTGCGCACCCGAGCGCATCGCGGACGCGAGCGACCGCTTCATCGCGCGCCGGAAGCTCACCCGGTTCTCGAGCTGCTCGGCGATCGACTGGGCGACGAGCTTCGCGTCGAGCTCGGGACGCTTGATCTCGTTGATGTTGATGTGGACGTTCTTCCTCGTGAGCGCGTGGAGCTCCCGTCGGAGGGCATCGACCTCGACGCCGGACTTCCCGATGACGATGCCGGGACGCGCGGTGTAGATGTCGACGGTGACCCGCTGCTTGTCCTTGCGGATGAGGATGTCCGAGATGCCGGCGTGGGCGAGCTTGCTGAGGATGTGCTCGCGGATCTTCACGTCCTCGAGGAGGTAGTCGGCGAAGTCGGAGGACCCGGTCCACCAGTTCGACTTCCAGTCGTGGATGACGCCGACGCGGAACCCGCCCGGGTGCACCTTCTGACCCATCAGCCCTCCCCTCCGTCCATCGAGGTCCGCGCCGCTCTCGTACCGCGCGAGCGTCGTCCGGCGCCGGAGCGCTCGTCGCCCGCCTCCGAGAGAACGACGGTGATGTGGCAGGTGCGCTTGCGGATCCGATTGACGCGTCCCCGCGCCCGGGGGCGCCAGCGCTTCAGCGTCGGGCCCTCGTCCGCGTACGCCTGCGCGACGACGAGCTCGTCGCCGTCGAGGCCGAGGTTCGCCTCGGCGTTCGCGACTGCCGAGCGCAGCACCTTCTCGATGTCCCTCGCGACGGCACGGGGCGAGAAGGCGAGGATCGTCCGCGCCTCGGGGACGGAGCGGCCGCGGATGTGGTCGAGCACGAGCCGCGCCTTGCGCGCGGAGGTGCGAACCCACTTCGCGCGCGCTCGCGCCGTGACCGTGTCGGGGGTCGTCGTCATCGCCGCTTCACCTGCGCCTGGCGATCGCCTGCGTGTCCGCGGAACGTCCTCGTGGGAGCGAACTCGCCGAGCTTGTGGCCGACCATCTGCTCGGTGATGAAGACGGGCACGTGCTTCCGCCCGTCGTGGACGGCGATCGTGTGCCCCACCATCTCGGGGAAGATCGTCGAGGCGCGCGACCAGGTGCGGATCATCCGCTTCTCCCCGGACGCGTTCATGGCCTCGATGCGGCGCATGAGCCGCTCCTCCACGAACGGTCCCTTCTTCGACGACCTGCTCACTAGCGCCTCTTCTCCTTCCCGCGGCGTCGGCCGCGGACGATGAGCTTGTCCGACTCCTTGTGCTTGCGGCGGGTGCGCTTGCCGAGCGTCGGGATCCCCCAGGGCGTGACCGGATGCCGTCCGCCCTTCGACTTGCCCTCGCCGCCGCCGTGCGGGTGGTCGACCGGGTTCATCGCGGAGCCGCGAACGGCCGGGCGCCTCCCGAGCCAGCGGCTCCGTCCCGCCTTCCCGCTCGACTGGTTCGCGTGGTCGGGGTTCCCGACCTCGCCGACGGTCGCCCGACAGGCGAGGAGCACCCGACGGAGCTCGCCGGAGGGGAGACGGAGGACGGCGTAGTCGCCGTCCTTCGCCACGAGCTGGACGGACGCTCCCGCCGAGCGGGCCATCTTGCCGCCCTGCCCGGGCCTGAGCTCGACGTTGTGCACGAGCGTCCCCGTCGGGATGTTCGCGAGCGGAAGGGCGTTCCCCGGCCGGATGTCGGCGGTCGGCCCTGACTCGACGACCGCCCCCACCTCGAGGCGGGCAGGGGCGAGGATGTAGGCCTTCGCGCCGTCGGCGTAGTGGAGGAGCGCGATCCGCGCCGATCGGTTCGGGTCGTACTCGATCGCGGCCACCTTCGCCGGGACACCATCCTTCGTCCGCTTGAAGTCGATCTTCCGGTAGCGTCGCTTGTGCCCGCCGCCCTGGTGCCGCGTCGTGATCCGACCGCGGTTGTTGCGCCCGCCCTTCCTCGTGAGCGGCTCGAGGAGCGAGCGCTCGGGCTCCGTCCTCGTGACCTCGTCGAAGGCGGAGGTGACGAGGAAGCGCCTGCCAGGGCTCGTCGGCTTGTGGCTGCGCAGCGCCATCGTCAGACCGTCGCTCCCTCGAAGATCTCGATCTCGTGGCCTTCCTTCAGCTTCACGATCGCCTTCTTCCAGCCCGGCCGACGGCCGACGATCATCCCGCGCCGCTTCGGCTTCGGCTTCACCTTGACGATGTTCACGCTCTCGACCTCGACGTCGAAGAGCTCCTCGACCGCCTGCCGGATCTGCGTCTTGTGCGCGTCCGGGTGGACCCGGAACGTGTACTTGCGGTCGGTGATGAGCGAGTAGCTCTTCTCCGACACGACGGGGGCGATGAGCACCTGGTTCGGATGGAGGCTCACGCCGCGCCCTCCTCTCCCGGCGCCCCTGCGCGCTCGAGCACGAGGGGGAGCGCCGCCTCGCTCAGGAGCAGCGAGCGCGCCCAGACGACCGCTGCCACCTCGAGCTCGGCAGGAACGGTGACGAGCACCTGGGGCAGGTTCCGGAAGGACTTCACGAGCCCCTCCTCGTCCTCCGTCGCGACGACGACGAGCGGCTGCTCGGCACCCCACTCCTCGAGGAGCGCGAGCGCCGCCTTCGTCGAGGGCTCGACGAACCGGCTCCCGTCGACGAGCGCGAGGCTGCCGCGTCCGGCATGGCTCGAGAGGGCACCTCGCAGCGCCGCCCGGCGCACCTTCCGGTTCACCTTCACCTCGAAGCTCGTGCGGGGCATGAAGGCGACGCCACCCCCGGTCCAGTGCGGAGCCCGAGTCGTCCCCGCGCGGGCGCGACCGGTCCCCTTCTGCCGCCACGGCTTCGAGCGACCCCCCGAGACGAGGCCGCGGCTGCGGAGGCGACGGGTGCCCGCACGCGCGGCGTTGAGCTCCGCACGCACGGTCTCGTGCACGAGGTGCGGCTTCACCTCCGCTGCGAACACCTCGGCCGGGAGCGGCACCTCGGTCGCACCGTCTCTCTCGAGGAGAGGAGCCGTCGGGGCCGCGCTCATCGGGGCGCCTCCCGGATCTCGACGATCCCCTGCCTGGGGCCAGGAACGGAGCCCCGGACGACGAGCAGGTTCCGCTCCGGGTCGACCTCGTGGACGACGAGCCCCACCTGGCTCACGCGCCGCCCACCCATTCGACCCGCCATCCGCTTGCCCTTGAAGACCCGGGAAGGGAAGGCCGACGCGCCGACCGAGCCCGGCGCGCGGATGTTGTGCGAGCCGTGGGAGACCGGCCCGCGCGTGAAGCCGTGGCGCCGGATCGTCCCCTGGAAGCCCTTGCCGATGGAGACCCCGGAGACGGTGACCCGATCGCCCGGCGCGAAGGCATCCACCGTGACGGTGTCGCCGACCTGGAGCTCGCTCGCGCCGCGCAGCTCGACGAGGTGTCGGTGCGGGCCCACGCCGGCCTTGCGCAGGTGGCCGAGCTCGGGCTTCGTGAGCTTCCGCTCCGCGACGGCGTCGAACGCGAGCTGCACCGCCTCGTACCCGTCGCGCTCGGCCGTCTTCACCTGGACGACGGGACAGGGACCGGCAGCGATGACCGTCACCGGGGTGACGTCCCCCGTCTCCGGGTCGAAGACCTGGCTCATGCCGAGCTTCCTGCCGACGATCCCCTTCATCAGAGCTTGATCTCGATGTCGACCCCAGCCGGCAGATCGAGCCGCATGAGCGAGTCGACCGTCTTCGGCGTCGGGCTGTGGATGTCGATGAGGCGCTTGTGCGTCCGCACCTCGAAGTGCTCGCGCGAGTCCTTGTCCTTGAAGGGGCTCCGGATCACGCAGTACACGTTGCGCTCCGTGGGCAGTGGAACGGGCCCGGTGATCGTGGCCCCGGTGCGCTGCGCCGTCTCCACGATCTGGGAGGCTGAGCGATCCACCTGCTGGTGGTCGTAGCCCTTCAAGCGGATGCGGATCTTCTGCTGCGCCATCGTCGACTCCCAGACGCGACCGCCTTCCCTACTTGACGATCTCCGTGACGACGCCGGCGCCCACGGTGCGTCCGCCCTCGCGGATCGCGAAGCGGAGGCCCGGATCCATGGCGACGGGCTGGATGAGCTCGATCTCCATGTTCGTGTTGTCGCCCGGCATGACCATCTCCTGGCCCTCAGGGAGCTTGATCGTCCCCGTCACGTCGGTCGTGCGGAAGTAGAACTGCGGCCGGTAGCCGTTGAAGAACGGCGTGTGCCGTCCGCCCTCCTCCTTCGAGAGGACGTACACCTCCGCCTTGAACTGCGTGTGCGGCGTGATCGAGCCGGGCTTCGCGAGCACCTGGCCGCGCTCGACCTCCTCGCGCTTGATCCCGCGCAGGAGCGCGCCCGCGTTGTCTCCGGCCTGCGCGTAGTCGAGCGTCTTCTGGAACATCTCGAGCCCGGTGACGACGGTCTTCAGGGTCTCGGGCCGGATGCCGACGATCTCGACCTCCTCGCCCACCGTGAGCTTGCCCTGCTCGATGCGGCCGGTGACGACCGTCCCGCGGCCGGTGATCGTGAACACGTCCTCGATCGGCATGAGGAAGGGCTTGTCGACGTCACGCACGGGCTCGGGGATGTACGTGTCGACGGCGTCCATGAGCTCGAGGATCTTCGGCGTCCACTCGGGGTCGCCCTCGAGCGCCTTGAGGGCCGAGACGGGGACGACGGGGACCTCGTCGCCGGGGAAGTCGTACTTCGAGAGGAGCTCGCGGACCTCCATCTCGACGAGCTCGAGCAGCTCGGGATCGTCGACCATGTCCGCCTTGTTGAGCGCGACGACGATCGACGGGACCTCGACTTGGCGGGCGAGGAGGATGTGCTCGCGGGTCTGCGGCATGGGCCCGTCGGCGGCGGAGACGACGAGG
>JAVQXS010000133.1:0-5096 GCA_033578065.1 Thermoleophilia bacterium | reverse complement strand
TTCGTCCCAGCACACTTCGGGGTCTCGACCACCTGTCCATGAGGTTCCCTCAGGCAGGCGGGCGGGTGACCGCGCCCTCGGAGGCCGAGGAGACGAGCGCCGCGTACTTCGCGAGCACCCCATCTCGGTAGCGCGGGGGCGGGGGGGACCAGTCGCGAAGGCGCGCGGCGAGCTCGTCGTCCGAGAGCTCGACCCGGAGCTCCCGCGCCTCGACGTCGATGACGACCGTGTCGCCGTCCCGGAGCGCGGCGAGCGGGCCGCCACGGGCTGCCTCCGGGGCGACGTGGCCGACCATGAGCCCGTGCGTCGCCCCGGAGAAGCGCCCGTCGGTGACGAACGCGACGGCGTCGCCGAGCCCCTCCCCGACGATCGCCGCCGTCACGTGGAGCATCTCGCGCATGCCGGGCCCTCCCGCCGGGCCCTCGTAGCGGATGACGACGACGTCGCCTTCGCGGAGCGAGCGGGACTTCACGGCTGCGAAGCATGCCTCCTCGGAGTCGAAGACGCGCGCCGGCCCGCGGTGGAGGAGCCGCTCGTGCCCAGCGAGCTTCACGACGCAGCCCTCGGGAGCGAGGTTGCCGCGGAGGATGGCGAGGCCGCCCGTCGGCTTGAGCGGCCGCTCGATCGGCACGACGACCTCCTGCCCCGGCCGCTCGACGACGGCAGCGGCCGCCTCGCCGAGCGTGCGACCGTCGACCGTGCGGGCGTCGGCGTGGATGAGGCCCGCCTTCGCGAGCTCGCGGGCGACGAGCCCGATGCCTCCCGCCTCGTGGAGGTCGGTCGCGACGAAGCGCCCGCCGGGCTTGAGGCTCGCGATGATCGGCGTCCGCGCGGCGATGCGGTCGAAGTCGTCGATCGAGAAGGGGATCCCGAGCTCGCGGGCGATGGCGAGGAGGTGGAGCACCCCGTTCGTCGATCCGCCCGTGGCGGCGACCGAGGCGGCGGCGTTCTCGAGCGCCTCGCGGGTGATGATCGCGGACGGTCGCACGTCCTCGCGCACGAGGTGCATGACGAGCTCGCCCGAGCGCTCGGCGGCCTGCGCCTTCGCGGGGTCGAGGGCGGGGATGCCGTTGAGCCCAGGCGGGCTGATGCCGAGGAACTCGAGCGCGGTAGCCATCGTGTTCGCGGTGAACTGCCCCCCGCAGGCGCCCGCGCCCGGGCAGGCGACCGACTCGAGCTCGTGGAGGTCCTCGGCGCTCATCGTCCCTGCCGCCCAGGCGCCGATCGCCTCGTAGACGTCCTGGATCGTCACGTCGCGCCCCCGGAAGCGGCCGGGGGCGATCGACCCGTTGTAGAGGACGAGGCCCGGGAGGTCGAGGCGGCAGAGGGCCATCACCGCCGCCGGGATCGTCTTGTCGCAGCCGACGAGGCAGACGAGCCCGTCGAGGAGGTGCCCGCGGGCGACGAGCTCGATCGAGTCGGCGATGACCTCACGCGAGACGAGGGAGGCGCGCATCCCTTCCGTGCCCATCGCGACCCCGTCGGAGACGGACACGGTGTTGAACTCGAGCGGCGTCCCGCCTGCCTTCCGGATGCCCCGCTTCACGTGCTCGGCGAGCTCGCGCTGGTTGAGGTTGCAGGGCATCGTCTCGATCCACGTCGTCGAGACGCCGATGAGCGGGCGCGCGAGATCGGCGTCCGTGAGGCCGATCGCCTTCAGCATCGCGCGCGCCCCGGCGCGCTCGGGCCCGTCGGTGAGGGCGGAGCTCGACCGCTTCGCCGGGTCGGAGGGCTGCTCGTACGGCGTGGTCACGTCTGTCTGGGCGGGGCAGCCTAGCCGGTCTCGACGCGCGTCTCCTCCCTGCGCATGAGCGCCCGCAGCTTCGGGCCGACCTGCTCGAGGAGCTGCTCCCGCGCCTCCGCGCGCAGCCGGTTGAGCGTCGGCTCGCCCGCCTCCATCTCCGCGATCCACTCCCGCGCGAACGCGCCGGAGCGGATCTCCTCGAGGAGCGTGCGCATCGTCTCGCGGACGTGCCCGTCGATGACGCGCGGGCCGCGGGTGAGGTCGCCGTACTCGGCGGTGTCCGAGACGGAGTAGCGCATCCCCGAGAGCCCGCCCTCGTAGATGAGGTCGACGATGAGCTTCAGCTCGTGGAGGCACTCGTAGTAGGCGATCTCGGGTTGGTAGCCGGCCTCGACGAGCGTCTCGAACCCCGCGCGGATGAGCTCCGTCACGCCGCCGCAGAGGACCGCCTGCTCGCCGAAGAGGTCGGTCTCGGTCTCCTCGGCGAAGGTCGTCTCGATCATCCCCGCGCGGGCGGCGCCGATGCCGGCGCCGTAGGCGAGCGCGAGCTCGAGCGCGGAGCCGCTCGCGTCCTGGGCGACGGCGACGAGCGCGGGCGTCCCGTAGCCCTCCTCGTAGAGGCGGCGGACGATGTGGCCGGGGCCCTTCGGCGCGACCATGATGACGTCGTGGCCGGCGGGCGGCGCGATGCGCCCGTAGTGGACGTTGAACCCGTGGGCGAAGAGGAGCGCCGCGCCCGGGTCGAGGTTCGGCGCGACGTCGCGCTCGTACACCTGCGGCTGCACCTGGTCGGGGAGGAGGAGCGAGACGACCTGCGCGCCGCGTACCGCCTCAGGGATGTCGGCGACCGCGAGGCCGGCCTCCTCGGCGGCGGCGCGGGAGGCGCTCCCAGGGCGCAGCCCGACGACGACGTCGACCCCCGAGTCGTGGAGGTTGAGGGCGTGCGCGTGCCCCTGGCTTCCGTAGCCGACGACCGCGACCCTCCCGCTCAGGAGGTCGAGGTTCCCCTCGCGCAAGATCGTTGCCATGGTCGCTCCTTTCTCTGCTTCTCCGCGTCAGCGGAGGAGGTGCTGGGGTCGGTGGTTCTGGGTTCCGGACGAGGCGCGGATGAGCCCGATCCTGCCAGTTCGGACGAGCTCCTTCACCCCGTGCGGGCGGACGAGCTCCTCGAAGGCGTCGACGTCCTCCGGGTGGCCGACGACCTCGAAGACGATCGCGTCGGGGCCGAGGTCGGCGACGCGCGCCGAGAACGCCTGCGCGAGGGTGATGAGCTCGCCGCGGCGGGCCGGAGGCGCCTTCACCTTGATGAGGGCGAGCTCGCGCTCGATCGCCTCGCCCGGCTCGAGCTCGCTCACCCGCAGGACGTTCACGAGCTTGTGCATCTGCTTCTCGATCTGCTCGAGCGGGCGTTGCTCGCAGTCGACCCGGAGCGTGATGCGGGAGACGTCGTGGCGCTCCGTCGGGCCGACAGCGAGGCTCTCGATGTTGAAGCCGCGCCGCGCGAACATGCTCGAGATGCGCATGAGCGCTCCCGGCTTGTTCTCCACGAGGACGGAGATCGTGTGCTTCACGCGGCCTCGACCTCGACGCTCGGCTCCTCCCGGGGCACCTCGGCGGGCTCCTCGTACTCGACGAGGTCGAGGGCGGCCGCCCCGGCGGGGATCATCGGGAAGCACTGCTCGCGGGCGTCGACGCGCGCGTCGACGACCGCGGTGCGGCCGCACGCGAGGGCCTCCTCGAGCGCGGGCGCGAGGTCCTCCTCGCGCTCGACGGTGAGGCCGAGCGCCCCGTAGGCCTCCGCGAGCCTCGCGTAGTCGGGGACGTGGTAGGAGAGGTAGATCTCCGACAGCCGCTCCTCGAAGAACATGTCCTGCCACTGGCGGACCATGCCGAGGTAGCCGTTGTTCACGATGACGACGACGATCGGCAGGTTCTCGAGGACCGAGGTCGCGAGCTCCTGCCCCGTCATCTGGAAGCAGCCGTCGCCGTCGACGCAGACGACCGTCGCCTCCGGCCGCGCGGCCTTCGCGCCGATCGCCGCCGGCACGCCGTAACCCATCGTCCCGAGGCCGCCCGAGGTGATGAACGTCCGCGGCCGCTCGCAGAGGAGGTACTGCATCGCCCACATCTGGTGCTGACCGACCCCAGTCGTCCAGATGACGTCCTTGCCTCGCGTGAGCTCCTGGAGCGTCTCGAGCACGCGCTGCGGCTTCAGCATGTCGCCGCGCGAGCTGTAGCGGAGCGGGAACTCCTCCCGCCAGTCGGCGATCTGGCGCAGCCAGGCCTCGGTGCGGGGGCGGTGGCCCTCGGCGTGGAGGGCGCGCAGCTCCTCGGCGAGCCGGCGGAGCACCTGCTTCAGCGGGCCGACGACGGGGATCTCCGCGTGCCGGAGCTTGCCGATCTCCGCCGGGTCGATGTCGAGGTGGATGACCGTCGCGCCGGGCGCGAAGGCGGAGAGCTTGCCCGTCACCCGGTCGTCGAAGCGCGCGCCCACGGCGATGAGGAGGTCGCACTTGTTCATCGCCCAGTTCGACCACTTCGGCCCGTGCATCCCCGGCCAGCCGAAGTGGAGCTCGTGGGTCTCCGGGAACGCGCTCTTCGCCATGAGGGTGGTGATGACCGGCAGGCGCCAGAGCTCGGCGAGCTCGCGCAGCTCGTCGCAGGCGTCGGCGTTCAGCGTCCCCCCGCCGACGTAGAGGACGGGCTTCTCCGCGGCGGCGATCGCCTCCGCGGCACGCCGGATCTGCCGCGGGTGGCCGGCGCGGGGGGGCTTCCAGCCCGGGAGGTCCGGCTCCTCGGGGTAGACGAAGTCGAGCTCGGCCTCCTGGACGTCGCGCGGCACGTCGACGAGGACGGGGCCGCAGCGGCCGGTGCGGGCGATGTGGAACGCCGCCCGCAGGGCGTGGGGGAGCTCCTCGACGTCCTGAACGAGCCAGGAGTGCTTCACGATCGGGATCGTGATGCCCGTGATGTCGCACTCCTGGAAGGCGTCGGTGCCGATGAGGTGCGTCCGCACCTGACCGGTGATGCAGACGAGCGGCGTCGAGTCCATCCAGGCGTCGGCGATCGGGGTGACGAGGTTCGTCGCGCCGGGGCCCGAGGTGGCGATGGCGACGCCGACCTTGCCGGTGGCGCGGGCGTAGCCCTCGGCCATGTGGCCCGCCCCCTGCTCGTGGCGGGCGAGCACGTGGCGCACGGTCGTCCCGCGCGCGAACGCGTCGTACGTGGGCAGGATCGCGCCGCCCGGGATCCCGAAGACGACCTCGACGCCCTCGGCCTCGAGGGCGCGGAGGATCGCGTCGGCGCCCGTCATGCGCATGCGGCTCTCCCTCCTCTCGCCTCGCTGCTCGCT
>JAVQXS010000132.1:0-5116 GCA_033578065.1 Thermoleophilia bacterium | reverse complement strand
CCAGCCGGCGACCTCGGCTCCCCACGCCCGCGCGATGTTCGCGTACGCGGAGAGTCCCGCGCCGCCGATGCCGACGAAGTAGATCCGCCGTCCCGCGAGCGGCCGCTCGCCCTCCGAGGCCCGCGCCGGCGTCCCAGGAGGACGTTGCCCGCGCTCACGCAGCACGGCGTCGCCCCTCCTTCGCGAGCGCGACGAGCGCGTCCGCGATGCGCTCGGCCGCGTCCGGCCGGGCCATCGCTCGCATGGCCTCGCCCATCGCGCGGAGCCGGTCCGGGTCGGCGAGGAGGGACTCCACGATCCCGGGCACCCGCGCGAGCTCCGCCTGCTGGACGCAGATCGCACCTCCGCCCCGCTCGAAGGCGCGGGCGTTCAGGAGCTGGTGGTCTCCCGTGGCGTGCGGGTAGGGAACGAGCACCGCCGGCGTCCCGGTCGCGGCGAGCTCCCAGACGGTGCCGCCGGCCCGCGACACCGCGAGGTCGGCAGCAGCGAGGACGTCGCCGAAGCGCTCGGCCGTCGCGAGGAGCACGTAGTCGGACCGCTGGACGCGCGATCGGAGCCAGTCGAAGTCGCGCTCCCCGGCGACGTGGACGACCGCTGGGCCGCGCTCGCCCCACGTCTCGACCGCGAGCTCGTTGAGGGCTCGCGCCCCAGCGAGCCCTCCCAGGACCGCCACGACCGGTCCCTCGGCTGGGAGCCCGAGCCTGCGCCGGGCCGCCCCAGGGTCGACGCCGAGGTGGGCGCGCGGAATGGCGCGTCCGACGACCTCGTACTTCGGCCCGTGGCGGCTGTCGATCGCGTACGCGAGGAAGACACGTCGCGCGAACGGCGCCGCGAGCCGGTTCGCGAGACCGAGCCTCGCGTCCGCCTCCGTGAGCGCAGTCGGGATGCCGCGGAGCCGCGCCGCGAGCACCATCGGGCCAGCGACGTACCCGCCCGCCCCGAGGACGACGTCCGGCCTCCGTCGAGCGAGGATCCTCGAGCACGCGACCGGCGCCCGCAGCGCCCGGAGGAACGCGCGGACGAGCTCGAGGCCGGGCCGCCTCGGGAGACCGGAGATCGGGAACGTGTCGAGCTCGAACCCCGCCTCAGGCACGAGCTCCGACTCGACGCGCCCCTCCGACGCGGCGAAGCTCACCGTCACCCCTCGCTCTCGGAGCGCCTCCGCGACCGCGAGCGCGGGCCGCACGTGCCCGGCCGTCCCCCCCGCCGCGATGACGCACGCGAGCCTGCGCGACCGTTCCATTGCTGGCGATGTTAAGGAGGATCCCCACCGCGGCGAGGAAGACGACGAGGCTCGAGCCTCCGTAGGAGACGAAGGGGAGCGGGATCCCTGTGAGCGGGGCGAGCCCGAGCACCGCCGCGAGGTTGAGCGCGGCCTGCCCGCAGACGAGCGCGGTGATGCCGGCTGCAAGGAGCTTCCCGAAGGGATCGCGGCACCGCAGCGCGATCCGGAACCCCGCGAGGCCGAAGGCGACGAACGCACCGACGACGAGCGTCGAGCCGACGAGTCCCAGCTCCTCGCCGACGACCGCGAAGATCATGTCCGTGTGGGCTTCCGGGAGGTAGAGCACCTTCTGCACGCCCTCGCCGAGACCGGTCCCCGTGATGCCGCCGGAGCCGATCCCGATCGTCGCCTGGACGATCTGGAAGCCCGCGCCCTGCGCGTCCTGCCAGGGGTCGAGGAAGGCGAGGAAGCGGGCGCGGCGGTACGGCTCCGCCCAGATCGCCGCTGCGCCGGCGAGGCCCGCAAGGAGCGAGGCGAGCCCGAGAACGCGAAGCGGCGTCCCCGCGACGAGCAGGATCGCGAGCACCGCCCCGCAGAGGGCAACCGTCGTCCCGAGGTCGGGCTCGAGGAGGACGAGCGCGGCGAAGGCGGCCGTGAGAGCTCCAATCGGCCTCATGAGCTCGCCGAGCGTCTGCGGCGGTCGCCGCCGGGCGAGGGAGGCGGCCACGAAGACGATGAGCGCGAGCTTCGCGAGCTCGGACGGCTGGAAGCTCGCCGGGCCGAGGAGGAACCAGCGGCGCGCGCCGTTGATCTCGGGGCCGACGACGAGCACGGCCGCGCAGAGCGCGAGCGCGACGAGCACGAAGGGGAGCGCG
The DNA here is from genome assembly GCA_033578065.1 of Thermoleophilia bacterium. Classification (GTDB taxonomy): domain Bacteria; phylum Actinomycetota; class Thermoleophilia; order Gaiellales; family Gaiellaceae; genus GMQP-bins7. Next base: position 3,016 of record JAVQXS010000132.1, on the reverse strand, counting down.
AGGACGCGCAGCCGCCGGTAGTCGAGCCACGAGGCCGTCGCCATGAGCGCGAGCCCGAGGAGCGCGTAGACGCTCTGACGCTCGAGGTACGCCATCGGGTTCCCATCGCCGAGCGCCGCCGTCGCCGAGGTCGCGCTGAAGACCATGACGAGGCCGAAGGCGACGGCGCCGAGCGTCACGAGCACGAGCGTCCGCTGCTCGAGGGTGCCGTCGCCCGCTCTCACGGGAGCGCCTCCACGAGACGGCGGAAGGTCTCGCCGCGCTCCTCGAAGTCGCGGAACTGGTCGTAGCTCGCGCAGGCGGGCGAGAGGAGGACGACATCCCCCGGCTCGGCTGCGCGGGCGGCAGCAGCCACCGCCTCCCCGAGCGTGTCGGCGTGGCGGTACCGTCGTCCCGCCGCCTCGAGCGCGCGAGCGATGTCCTCGGCAGCCTCGCCGATGAGGTACGCACAGTCTCGCGTCCCGAGCGCCTCCGCGAGCGGCTCGTAGCGCTCCGCCTTGCCCCGCCCTCCGAGGACGACGTGCAGGCGGGCGCCGGGGAAGGAGGCGAGCGCGCGCAGCGTCGCCGCGACGTTCGTCGCCTTCGAGTCGTTCACGAAGCGGACGCCGCCGCGCTCGCGCACGAGCTCGATCCGGTGCGGGACGCCGGGGAACGTGCGGAGCGCCTCAGCGATCGCGCTCTCGGGAAGGCCTGCTGCTCGCGCTGCGGCGCTCGCTGCGGCAGCGTTCTCCCGGTTGTGGAGGCCCGGGATCCGCGGCTCGGCGGGGAGCGGGTCGTCCGGAGCGAACTCGATGCGGCGCGCCGACCCGGGGATGTCGCCGAAGCCCCGCGGCACGACCGCCACGTCCTCCGCCGTCTGCCGCTCGAACATGCGGAGCTTCGCCTCCCGGTAGCGCTCGAGGCTCCCGTGTCGGTCGAGGTGGTCGGGCGCGATGTTGAGGAGGACGGCGATCGCGGGACGGAGGGTCTCGACGTCCTCGAGCTGGAACGACGAGAGCTCGCAGACGATCCACGCGTCCGAGGGGACACCTCCGGCGAGCGAGCACAGCGGCCGCCCGATGTTGCCGGCCACCTCCACGGGCCGACCAGCGGCACGGAACATCGCGCCGAGGAGCTCCGTCGTCGTCGTCTTGCCGTTCGTGCCCGTGACGCCGAGGATCGGGTTCGAGAGCAGGCGCGCGCCGAGCTCGATCTCGCTCCACACGGGAATCCCGCGCGCTCGGGCTGCCTGCACGAGCGGCGCCTCGCTTGGCACGCCTGGGCTCTTGACGACGAGATCGATCCCGGTGAGCAGCGACTCCTCCTCTTCGCCGAGGTGGAGTTCGACGCCGAGGGCGTGGAGCCTTCCCGTCTCCACCTGCGGGTCGCGGTCGACCCCGACGACCGAGCACCCACGTGCTCGCAGCGCCTCGGCGGCGGCCGTCCCGGAGCGGGCGAGCCCGAGGACGAGGACGGAGCGCGCACGGAGGTCGCTCGCGCTCACGAGGCGACGAAGCGGAGGAAGTCGCGGTAGAAGAGCGCGAAGCCGCAGGCGCAGAAGATCGCGCACACGACCCAGAAGCGAACCATGACCTTCGTCTCCGACCACGCCTTCATCTCGAAGTGGTGGTGGATGGGAGCCATGAGGAAGACACGCCTCCCCGTCCGCTTGTAGCTGATGACCTGGATGATGAGCGAGAGCACCTCGATGACGAAGATCCCTCCGATGAGGAGGAGGAGGATCTCCGTGCCGGTGACGACGGCGAGGCCGGCGAGGGCGCCCCCGAGGGCGAAGGAGCCCGTGTCCCCCATGATCACCTCGGCGGGGAAGGCGTTGTACCAGAGGAAGCCGATCGTCCCGCCCATGAGCGCCGCCACGAGCGTCGCGACGTCGAGGTAGATCGCGCTCCGCTCGCCGGGCGCGCCCGAGCGCAGCCACGAGATCCCCGCGATGGCGAGGAAGGTGAGGAGCATGATCGTCGTCACCCCCGCGGCGAGCCCGTCGATGCCGTCCGTGAGGTTCGCGCCATTCACGGTGCCGGCGATGACGAGGAAGAGGAAGGGGTAGTAGAGGACGCCGAGATCGACGTCGAGCCCGACGAGAGGGAGGTAGAGCGCGGTGTCGAAGGTCTCGGCCCTCTGGAGCAGGAGCGCGGCGACGACGGTCACGATCGCGAGCCCCACCATCTTCCAACGCCCCGGGAGTCCGAGCGAGCGGCGACGGCGGAGCTTCAGGTAGTCGTCCGCGAACCCGATCGCGGCGCACGAGAGCATGAGGAAGAGCACGGTGAGCGCCTCGACGGTGTACTGGGAGAGGGCGAGGAACGGCAGCGTCGCGGTCGCGACGATGAGGAGCCCACCCATCGTCGGCGTTCCCTGCTTGACGACGTGCGTCGCCGGTCCCTCCGCCCGAATCTGCTGCCCGAGGTTCCGCGCCCGCAACGCCTGGATGAACTTCGGCCCGACGACGACGGCAGCGATCATCGCCACGAGACCCGCGATCAGGACGGGAACCATGCTCTCGCGATGTTCGCGATCTCGTCGGCGATGCCTTCGAGACCGACCGCTCGAGAGGCCTTGACGAGCACGGCGTCGCCGGGACGGACGAGCCCTCGGAGGAGCACGACAGCGGCCGCCGGGTCAGGCGCCCAGGCGAGCGGACGGTAGGCCCGCGAGGGCTCGCCGACGCCGACGACGGCGACGCCGAGCGAGGCCGCGAGCTCGCCGATCGCGCGGTGGTAGGCGCGCGAGGACGGCCCGAGCTCTGCCATCTCCCCGAGGACGGCGAGCTTCCTCCGCTCGCCCGCCCGCTCCGCGAGGTGCTCGAGCGCAGCACGCATCGAGTCCGGGTTCGCGTTGTAGGCGTCGTTCACGACGAACCCGCCGCCCGGGAGCGGAAGCTCCTCCCCGCGCCAGGGGGAGAGGCGAATCCCCGCGGCGCCCTCCGCCGCCCGCTCGAGGGGGAGCCCGAGCGCCGCGTACGCGTGCAGGGCGGCGAGCGCGTTCACCGCCAGGTGCCGCTGGGTGAACGGGAGGG
>JAVQXS010000131.1:0-5150 GCA_033578065.1 Thermoleophilia bacterium | reverse complement strand
AGGTCTACTTCCGACGGCTCGCGAGACGGGTCGAGCGCCCGCCCATCGATGCGAGCTTCGCGGTCTCGGGCGAGAGCGTCCGGGTCGTGCCCTCGCAGGACGGCCTCGCGCTCGACGTCCCCCGCACCGCCCGCGCGCTGCTTCGAGCGGCCGTCTCTCCCACGAACCGGGTCGCGAGGCTCTTCGTCGTTCCGGTTCCTCCGGAGATCTCGACCGCCGACGCGCGCGCGATGGGCATCACCCGGAGGCTGTCACTGTACAAGACCCTGTACGCCGGCAGCGAGGACCGCATCACGAACCTCAAGCTCGGCGTCACCCTCCTCGACGGCACCCTCGTCCCTCCCGGAGGCACGTTCTCGCTCAACCGCGCGATCGGGCAGCGCACCGTCGAGCGCGGCTTCCGTCCCGCGCCCGTCATCATCGGCAACGACTACGCGGAGGAGGTCGGCGGCGGCACGTCCCAGGTCGCGACGACGGTCTTCAACGCTGCCTGGGAGGCAGGGCTGAAGATCACGGAGCGAAACCCGCACTCGCTCTACATCAGCCGCTACCAGCTCGGCCGGGACGCGACCGTGTACTGGCCCTCTCTCGACCTGAAGTTCGTGAACGACACGAGGACCTGGATCCTCGTCAAGGGGTTCGTCGAGAGCGACGGGATCGCGGTCGGGATCTACGGCGGCGAGAAGCGGCGCGTCGTGAGCTCGCCAGGCACGTTCGAGATCACCGGCCGTCCGCCGGTCGAGCGGATCAAGGATCCGACGCTCCCGAAGGGTACGATCGTCGTCGAGTCCGCCGGCTCGCCCCCGAGTCGCACCGTCGTCACGCGGAAGGTGTACGCGGCCGACGGCGCGCTCCTCCACGACGAGACCTGGGTCACGAGCTACGCGGGCGAGGCTCGCGTCGTGCGGGTGGGAACGAAGGTCACGGCTCCGGAGAAGACCGCCGACGCGCCGTCCCGGAGAGGGGCGAGGGGAGCGAGGGAGACGTCTCCTCCCGCGGCGCCAGCCCCGACACCTTCCCCTCGGCCCGCGCGATAGCGTCGACGAGCCAGTCGGGCGCGCGTCGGGGACGGTACGTCTCGCGGTCGACGAGGGCGTGGCTCGTGTGTCCCTCCGCGACGAGCTCTCCCCCTCGCTCGATCGCGTACTCGTACCGGAAGCGCGCGCCACGCAGGCCGGAGCAGCGCGTCCAGACGGTGAGGAGGTCGTCGAACGCGGCCGCGCGGCGGTACCGGAGGTGCACCTCCGTCGTCAGCGCCTCGATCCCCCGCTCCCGGAGCGCGGCGTACCCGCCCGCGTGCGCCTCGAGGTACGCGATGCGCGCGACCTCGAGCCAGACGACGAAGGAGGCGTGGTGCGCGATCCCCTGGGCGTCGGTCTCCGCGAAGCGAACGCGAATCTCGGTCGAGAACGAGAAGCCCTCCATCGCCGGAACCCTAGAATCGCGGCGTGGCCGTCGCTGAGCTCGCTGTCCTCGTCCGGGAGCGTCAGCCATGCCTCGTCCTGACGGGCGCGGGCATCTCGACGGAGAGCGGCATCCCCGACTTCCGCTCTCAGACGGGGATCTGGGCCGAGGTCGACCCCTTCGAGGTCGCGTCCATCGACGCCTTCCGACGCGATCCCGAGCGTGTCTGGGAGTTCTACCGAGCGCGGATGTCGCTCCTCCTCGAGGCGGAGCCGAACGCAGGCCACCTCGCGCTCGCCGAGCTCGAGCGACGCGGGTTCGTCCGGGCTGTCGTGACGCAGAACATCGACCTCCTCCACTCGCGGGCCGGGAGCCGCGAGGTGATCGAGGTCCACGGGTCGATCCGCTCGGCCCAGTGCCTCGCGTGCCTGTGGACCGAGCCTGCGGAGCGGGTTCTCGCGCAGCTCGAGGAGCGGCGCGCCCCCCTCTGTCCCCACTGCGGCGCGGTTCTCAAGCCCGGCGTCGTCCTCTTCGGGGAGCTCCTCCCGACGGCTGCGATGGAGCGCGCGGTCGACCTCGCCCGTACCTCGGGGCTCGTCCTCGTCGTCGGCTCGTCGCTTGAGGTGTGGCCGGTCGCGGGGCTCCCGCTCGAGGCGCCCGCCTTCGCGGTCGTCAACCGCGGTCCCACCGCGCTCGACGAGCACGCGCTCCTCCGTATCGACGCAGGCGCCGGGGAGACGCTGCAGGCGCTCCTCACGGAGCTCGCTCGTGCGCCGGGCGCGGGGGCGCCTGCTATGAGTACGCCATGACCGAGACGAAGACGAGGAAGAAGGTCGCGGAGAAGGACCTCGTCGCGCGGCTCGCGGACGCGGGGGAGGAGGCGCTCCAGCGGCTCAGCGAGCTCCCGGGCGGGCAGCGTGCTGCGCACGTCCTCCAGGATCTGCGCGCTCGCGTGGACGAGCTCGCGCGGAAGGCGCGGGGCATCGACGCCCTCGAGGGCCGGCTCGCGAGGCTCGAGAAGGAGGTCGCCGCGCTCAAGCGGAAGGTCTCCTCGGCGGGCTCGGAGCGAGCGCGAGGCTAGGAGGTCGGGCGGGGCGCGCGGAGCGCGAGCGCGCGCGGGAGGACCTCGAAGCGCGCGGGCGTCGTCCCCGGCTGCTCGCCGTCGAGCTCGAGCGGCAGCGGCTCCTCGGCCTCGACCTCGACGGTCGCGCCGCGGAGGAGCTCGAGCCGTGGGTGCGGAAGGTGCCTGCCACGGTAGACCTTCGGGAGGACGAAGGCGAGGTCGCGCCTCGTCACGTCCCCGATCGTGAGCACGTCGAAGCGTCCGTCGTCAGGCTCGGCCTCGGGGCACATCATCATGCCCCCGCCGAGGTAGCGCCCGTTGCAGACCATGACGTCGATCATCCGACCGCTCCGCGTCTCGCCGTCGACCGTGACCTGCATCTCCCCGATCCTCCAGCCGAAGAAGACGGCGAGCGTCGCCCAGTAGTACGAGACCCTCCCGCCGAGCACCTTCGAGGACTCGTTCGCGCGCTTCGCGATCGCTCCCGAGATGCCCGCGCTCGCGACGTTCGCGAAACGCGCGCTCTCCTCCACCCCTGCCCACGCGCGGAAGCGCGCGAGGCCGAGGTCGACCCGCCGCACCTCGCCCTCCCGCGCGACGGCGATCGCGCGGTCGAGGTTGCGCGGGATGCCGAACGTCCGTGCGAAGTCCCAGCCGGTGCCTCGGGGGATGAGGGCGAGCTCCACAGCATCCGCGTCGGCGATCCCGTTCACGACCTCGTGCACCGAGCCGTCGCCGCCGACGACGACGAGTCGGGTCGCTCCCGAGCGCGTCGCCTCCCGGGCGAGCGCTCGGAGGTGCCCCGGCGCCTCGGAGAGGAGCGCGTCGCCGACGAGCCCCTGGGAGGCCGCGCGGCGCGCGATCTCCGGCCAGCGCCGACCCGTGCTTCCTCCGGCCGACGCCGGGTTGACGAGGAAGACGACCCGTCCGCTAATGGCGCTCGGCGGCGGTCGCGGTGTCGAGCGCGATGCCGGTCATCCGGTCGACGGCCGCTCGGAGCTCGTCGTCCGAGATGCGCACGAACTCTCCTTCCACGACGATGTCGCTGACGGTGAGCAGGCAGCCGGTGGCGACGCCGCGGAGCGCGCCGAGCGTGAAGAGCGCGGCGGCCTCCATCTCGACGGCGAGGATGCCGCGCTGCGACCAGCGCGCGTACTGCCCCTCGTCGGGGTTGTAGAAGAGGTCGCTCGAGACGACGGGGCCGACACGGAACGGCTCGCCTCGCTGCTTCGCGAGGTGCACTGCCTCGTGGACGAGCTCCCAGCTCGCGGTCGGGCAGTGAGGCTCGCCCCCGACGAGGTGCGTCGCGGTCGCGTCCGCGGGCACGGCGGAGATCGCGATGATGAGGTCGCCGAGCGCGTGCTCGGGTTGCAGGCCGCCGCACGTGCCCACGCGCAGGAGCCGCTTCACGCCGAGCTGGATGAGCTCCTCGAAGACGATCGTCGCTCCCGGGCAGCCCATCCCCGTGCCCTGGACGGAGACCGGAGCACCCTGCCACGTCCCGGTGTACCCGAGGAGCCCGCGCTCCTCGTTCACCTGCCGAACGTCGTCGAGGAAGGTCTCGGCGATGTAGCGGGCGCGCAGTGGGTCGCCGGGGAGGAGGCAGGCGCGCGCGTAGTCGCCTGGCTCGGCTCGGAGGTGGATGGGCACGAGGTCGAAGACTACGAGCTTGCGAGCCGACCGGCTGCCGGAACCCTCTCGTACAGTTCCCGCCGTGCGGCAGAAGGTGGTGGAGCCAAGACGGGACGCGATCCTGCGCTTCTGCGCCCGCGACCCCGTCGAGCGGGTCTTCCTCGAGGACGTCGCCCGGCGCGGGCTCGGTCGCTTCGTCGCCGTCCCCGGCGACGATGAGCTGCGCGCCCTCTGCCACCTCGGCGTGAACGTCGTCCCGGCCGGTCGGGGGTGCGACGCCTTCGCCCGGGAGGTCGCTCGGGTCGCCCCGAGGATGCTCATCGGCGAGACCGGCGCCGTCTCCGAGCTCTGGGAGGCGGTGCGCTCCCGGCTCCCGCCCCCGCGCGCGGATCGACCCGGGCAGCCGGTCTTCGCCATCCGCCGCCCTCCCGAGGGCCCAGCAACGGGGCTACGGCCGGCGCGCCTCGAGGACCTCGACCGTCTCCTCCCCGCCTGCGCCGCGGCCCATGCGGAGGAGCTCGGCGTCGATCCCCTCGCTCGCGACCCGGACGGGTTCCGCTGGCGGACGCGCGCGCAGATCGAGCAGGGGCGCTCGTGGCTCTGGATCGAGGACGACGTCATCCTCTTCAAGGCCGAGGCCTCGGCGTGGACGCCCTCCGCCGTCCAGCTCCAGCAGGTGTGGGTCGATCCCGAGGCGCGCCGTCAGGGCTACGCGGAACGCGGTCTCCGCGACCTCTGCCGGCGGCTCCTCGCCGCGGTGCCGACCGTCTGCCTCTTCGTCCGCGCCGAGAACATGGCGGCGATCCGCCTGTACGAGAAGGTGGGGATGGAGCACGTCCTCGACTACCGGTCGGTGCTCCTCTGAGCCTGTCCGCCGTCCTCCTCGTCCGGCACGCGCTCGCGCGCTCGAACCGCGCCGGCATCGCCTCCGGGAAGCCGCCCGGGGACGGCCTCGTGGCGGAGGGGATCGCCCAGGCGCGGCGGCTGCGGGAGGTGCTCGCCGGCGAACGGATCGACCTCGGCGTCGCGAGCTCCTTCCGCAGGACGCAGG
>JAVQXS010000130.1:0-5164 GCA_033578065.1 Thermoleophilia bacterium | reverse complement strand
CTCACGCGATCTTCTCGAGCGGCGCGTACTCGAGCACGAGCCGGCGCTCGGAGCCGTCGCCCGCGAAGCGGACGGTGACGACGCCTCCCGGCTCGACCGCGGTCACGATCCCCTCCCCGAGCGAGCCGTGGCGGACCGCGTCACCCGTGGAGAGCGCAGGTATCGACCCAGCGCGCGGGATGGGCGCAGCGCTCGGCGGCGACCCGTAGCTCGACCACGACGCCGGCCGCAGACGCTCGCGCTCGACCTCGCCTGGGAGCTCGTCGAGGAAGCGCGAGGGGAGGTTCGCGCTCAGCCGCCCGAAGAGCGTGCGCGCGAGCGCGTGCGTGAGCGTGAGCCGCTCCATCGCCCGCGTCATGCCGACGTAGCAGAGGCGTCGCTCCTCCTCGACGCCCTGCTCCTCGAGCGAGCGGGCGTGGGGGAAGATCCCCTCCTCCATCCCGATCACGAACACCGCCCGGAACTCGAGCCCCTTCGCGTTGTGGAGGGTCATGAGCGTGACGAGGCCGCGATCGTCGACGATCGCGTCTTGATCGGAGACGAGGGCCACCTCCTGGAGGAAGCCCGCGACCGAGGGATCCTCCGCCCCGAGACGGTGCTCGCGCGCGACCCCGACGAGCTCCTCGAGGTTCTCGATCCTCCCGCGCGCCTCGATCGTCCGCTCCGCCTCGAGCGCCTCGATCATCCCGGTCTCCTCGAGCACCCGCTCGAGGAGCTCGTCGACGGGGAGCTCCTCGACCCGCGCCCTGAGGGACGCCATCGTCGCGTGGAACGCGCCCACCGCCTTCGCAGACGCTCCCGAGACACCGGCCCCCTCCGGGTCGGCCATCGCCTCGAAGAGCGTGCGGCCGGTCACCTCCGCGAAGTCGACGAGCCGAGCGAGCGTCGTCCGCCCGATCCCCCGTCGAGGGCGGTTCGCGATCCGCAGGAGCGACCCCGCATCCGCGGGGTTGACGAGGCAGGAGAGGTACGCGAGCGCGTCGCGGATCTCCGCGCGCTCGTAGAAGCGCGGGCCGCCGATCACCTGGTAGGGGATGCCCTGGCGGGTGAGGACGTCCTCGAGCACGCGCGACTGCGCGTTCGTCCGGTAGAAGACGGCGATCTCGCCGGCCTCGTAGCCCTCCTCGAGGAGGGTCGCGATCTCGGCCGCGACGAAGCGCGCCTCGGCGTGCTCGTCCTCGACCTCGACGACGCGAACCGGGTCGCCCTCGCCGAGCTCGGAGAAGAGGCTCTTCGGCTTCCGCTCCCGGTTCCGGGCGATGACCGCGTTCGCCGCCCGGAGGATCCGGTTCGTCGAGCGGTAGTTCTGCTCGAGGGCGACGACGCGCGTCCCCGGGAAGTCGCGCTCGAACTCGAGGATGTTCCGGATGTCCGCCCCCCGGAAGGCGTAGATCGACTGGTCGGGGTCACCGACGACGCAGACGTTCCCGTGCTCGGAGCCGAGGAGCTGGAGGATGCGGTACTGCGCGTGGTTCGTGTCCTGGTACTCGTCTACGAGGATCGCGCGGAACGCCGAGCGCCAGCGAGCGAGCGCCTCGGGGAAGCGCTCGAGGACCTCGACCGTGAGCATGAGGAGGTCGTCGAAGTCGACGGCGTTCGAGGCGTGGAGGCGGCGCTGGTAGAGGTCGTAGACCTCGGCGACGGTCTGATCCCAGAAGGACGCGACGCGCGCGCGGTAGGCGGCCGGCGAGACGAGGTCGTTCTTCGCCCGCGAGATCTCCGCGTGGATGCCGCGCGGGGAGAAGCGCTTCGGATCCTTGCCGAGCTCCTCGAGGCACGCCCGCACGAGGCGCACCTGATCCTGGTCGTCGTAGATCGTGAACGTCGAGCGGTAGCCGAGTCGCCCGGCCTCCGCCCGGAGGATGCGCCCACAGGCGGCGTGGAAGGTGAGGATCCAGATCGCTCGCGCCGTCTGCCCGAGCATCCGCTCGAGCCGCTCCCGCATCTCGCCCGCCGCCTTGTTCGTGAAGGTGATGGCGAGGATCTCGCTCGGACGCGCCCGTCCCTGCGCGAGGAGGTAGGCGACGCGGTGCGTGAGGACACGGGTCTTGCCCGAGCCAGCGCCGGCGACGACGAGGAGCGGCCCGTCGCCGTGCGTCACGGCCTCGATCTGGGCCTCGTTCAGACCAGCGAGGAGCGTGTCTTCGGGCGCAACGGCGATGGTCTCGATGCTAGCCGCGGACGAGGCCTGCGCGAATGCCGGTCGAGGGTAGGCCGCGCGCGGCTCGCAGGCGCGGCCGACGGCCACCCGATCCCGACGCCGAGCCTCTCCTCCCGGTCTCCCGATCAGCGGAGCGACTGCTCGTCGCTCGCGGCGAGGAGCCGTCCCGGGGAGGGGGTGCCTTGGCCGTCTCCGAGCGCGTCGGCGCTCGCCCGGCGCGGGACGACGGCGATCCGATCGCCGACCGCGACGACGTCCACCGCCGCCTCGTAGTGCTCCGCGATCCTCGCTTCCGTGAGCACGTCGGCAGGCCTCCCTTGAGCCGCGACGCGACCGGCGTCGAGGAGGAGCATCCGATCGGCGTACTGCGCCGCGAGCGTGAGGTCGTGCATCGCGGACACGAGGGTCAGCGCGGCCTCCCGACGGAGCGCGTCGAGGAGCTCGAGCGCCTGCTGGACGTGGCCGAGGTCGAGGGAGGCGGTCGGCTCGTCGAGGAGGATGATCGGCGCCTCCTGCGCGAGCGCGCGGGCGAGGACGACCCGCTGCCGCTCCCCCCCGCTGAGCGTCTCCAGCCGGCGCTGCGCGAGCCCGACGAGGTCGAGCCGTGCGAGGGCTTCCGCCGCCGCCTTCCGGTCCCGCGACCCCTCGGCGGAGAGGATCCCGAGATGGGGCGTCCGGCCGAGGAGGACGTACTCGGCGACGGTCATCCACGGCGGGATCGTCGGCTGCTGGGGAACGAGCGCGAGGAGGCGCGCCCGCTCGCCGCGGCGGAGGGTCCGCGCGGGTCGCCCGTCGAGGACGATCTCCCCCTCGTAGGAGACGAGGCCCGCGAGCGCGCGGAGGAGCGTCGTCTTTCCGGCGCCATTCGGGCCGACGAGCGCGAGCCACTCGCCGCGCGCCACGTCGGCCTCGACACCCCCCACCACCTCGCGCCCACCGAGGCGCACCCTCACTCCGCGCAGCGTGATCGCGGTCACGATCCTCCCCTCGTCGAGCGGAGGACGAGCGCGAAGAAGGGCGCGCCGAGGAAGGCGGTGACGACGCCAAGCGGGATCTCGGCCGGCGCGAGCACGCTCCGCGCGGCGACGTCGGCGAGGACGAGGAAGCCCGCGCCGACGACCGCCGAGAGCGGGAGGAGCGCCCGGTAGCCGACGCCCGCGAGGAGGCGGATCGCGTGCGGGACGATGATGCCGACGAAGCCGATGAGGCCGGTGACGGCGACGACCGCAGCCGTCCCGAGCGTCGCTGCGACGACGAGCGCGAGCCGGACGCGGCCGACGTGGACGCCGAGGCTCGCCGCCTCCTCGTCGCCGAGGGTGAGCACGTCGACGACGCGGCGGAGCGCGAGCACGACGACCGCGGCGATCGCCACGTACGGCAGGACGAGCACGACGTCCGCCCACCCGGTCGAGGGGATGTTGCCGAGGATCCACGCGTACACCTGCTGGAGGGTGTCCGCGTGCTGCTGCTGGACGAACGTCTGCCAGGCGGTGAAGAAGGCGGCCACGGTGACGCCGGCGAGGACGAGCGTGGCCGCGTCCCGCTCCCGACGCGTCGAGCGCCCGACCGCGTACGTGAGCACGACGGCGAGCGTGCCGCCGAGGAACGCCGCGGCCGGCAGCGTCCGGCGGCCGAGGAGGTCGGCCGGCAGGTAGACGATCGCGAGCGTCGCCCCGAGCCCCGCCCCCGCCGCGACGCCGAGGAGGTACGGGTCAGCGAGCGGGTTTCGGAAGACGCCCTGGTACGTCGCCCCGGCGAGCGCGAGCATCCCGCCCACGAGCGCTGCGAGGACGACCCGCGGCACGCGGATCTCCCACAAGATCGCCTCCTCGGTCGGGGTGAGGGGCGTCGCGGCCCCGGGCAGCCCGAGGCGGGCGGCCGCCGACTCGAGGACGCCGCGCAGCCCGAGCTCGATCGGGCCGACGACGACCCCAACCGCGACGGCCGCCACGAGGAACGCGAGCGCCCCCGCCGTCCAGGCGAGGCTGAGCCCGCGCGCCTCGACGCGCGCCTGGCTCGCGGCCTCGGCGACGCCCATCGATCTCAGGCGCGGAGCCTGGCGAGCGCCGAGGCGAGCGCACGGTAGAAGTTCACGAGCCGCGGCCCCCAGCGGGAGGCGATCGAGTCGTGGATCCGCACGATCGAGCCCGTGCGCACCGCGCTGATCCGGTCCCAGCCGGGCCGAGCGGCGACCGTCGCCGGCGTCTGCCCGCAGCACACCGTGTCCGCGAGGACGATGAGGTCGGGGTTCGCGGCGACGACGTACTCCGAGGAGAGCTGCGGGTAGCCGAAGCCCGCGGCATCTGCGGCATCGGCGATGTTCCGCAGGCCGAGGCTCGTGTACACCTGCCCGATGAACGTCTTCGACGTCGCCGAGTAGAGGTCGGGCGAGAGCTCGTGGTAGACGGACAGCCGCTGCCCCGTCGGGCGATGCCTCCGCACGATCCTCGCGATCGTCGCCTTCATGCGCTCGACGAGCCGGGCAGCCCGCCCCTCGTTGCCGGTGACGCGACCGAGCTGGCGAATCTGCTGGTAGGCCCCCTTCGCCGTCTTCGGCGCGTCGTGGTGGACGACGGGGATGCCGAGCCGTCGCAGCGCGTCCGAGAGACCCTTCGGGTCGTACGCGATGACGACGAGATCCGGTCGGTAGGAGGCGATCGCCTCGACGTTCGGCGTGAACCCGGAGAGCGACGTGCGCGGAGCCTCCTTCGGGTAGTCGGACTGGTCGTCGACCGCGATGACCTGCCGGCCGGCGCCGATCGCGAAGAGCGTCTCGGTCGCGGTCGGCGAGAGCGAGACGATGCGCTGCGGACGTCTCGGCACGGTGACCGTGCCGGCGGGCGTCGTGATCGTGACCGGGAAGCCGGCCTGCGAGGGCCGCTGCCCGATCGTCGCCGGCCGCGCGTCCGCTTGCTGGGCGGCGCCGGAGGTAGCGAGGGCGACCGCAGCGAGCGCCGCTGCGACGAGAGAGGCGATGAGGCGATGCACCTGAATCCTCCTTCC
>JAVQXS010000129.1:0-5196 GCA_033578065.1 Thermoleophilia bacterium | reverse complement strand
GAGGATCCGTACGACGTCCTCCTCGACGACTACGACGAGGGGATGACGACCGCGGACGTGCGCGCCGCGTTCGCTGCCCTCGAGCCTGCGCTCGTCGCGCTCGTCGCCGAGCACGCCTCCGACGAGGACGACCCCTGGCGCGGCCCCTTCCCCGTGGCCACGCAGGAGGCGCTCTCGCGCGAGCTGCTCGAGGCGCTCGGCGTGGACTGGAGCCAGTTCCGCCTCGACCTCGCCGTGCACCCGTTCGCGACATCGTTCGGCCCGGGAGACGTCCGGCTCACGAGCCGCTACTCCGAGGACGACTTCCTCTCGCTCTTCACCGCGCTCCACGAGGGCGGGCACGGGCTCGTCGAGTGGGGCTCGAGCCCGAGCCTCGACCGCACCCCGCTCGCCGGCTGCCGCTCCTCGACCCTGCACGAGTCGCAGAGCCGCCTCTGGGAGAACGTCGTCGGGCGCTCGCTCCCCTTCTGGCGCTGGTTCTACCCGCGCCTCCAGGAGGCGTTCCCGGCCCAGCTCGCGCGCGTCTCGCTCGAGGCCTTCCACCGCGCGATCAACCGCGCGCGGCGCTCGCACATCCGCGTCGACGCCGACGAGACGACCTACGGCCTGCATGTCGTCCTCCGCTTCGAGCTCGAGCAGGAGCTCGTCCACGGGCGCCTCGCGGTCCGCGACCTCCCCGAGGCCTGGAACGCGCGCTTCGAGGAGCTCCTGGGCATCCCGGTGCCCGACGACCGCCACGGCGTCCTCCAGGACGCGCACTGGGCCGCTGGCGCGTTCGGGTACTTCCCGACGTACCTCCTCGGCTCCGTCGTCGCCGTCCAGATCTGGGAGCGCGCGAAGGCGGCGATCCCCGACGTCGAGGCCGAGATCGAGCGCGGCGATCTCGCCGGGCTCCACGCTTGGCTTCGCGAACACCTGTACGCGCTCGGCTCGAAGTTCCCGCCGCTCGAGACGATCGAGCGCGTCGCGGGCGGCCCCATCGATCCGCAGCCGTACCTCGCGTACCTGCGCGACAAGCTCGGCTCGCTCCAGACGGTCTAGAACCCACCCCCGCTCCCTCGTACGATCTATCCATGGCTGCGGCGATCGTCGGACGCGAGCGCGAGCTTGCGGAGATCGAGGCGCTCCTCGAGAGCTCGGAGCACCGGATGCGGGCGCTCGTCATCGAGGGCGAGGCGGGGATCGGGAAGACGACGCTCTGGCGCGAGGGCGTCGAGCGCGCTCGTGCGGCAGGAGCGACCGTCCTCGTCGCAGCGCCGGCGGAACCGGAGCGCGCGATGCCCTTCTCCGCGCTCGACGACCTCGTGCTGCCGGAGCTCGAGGACGCGCTGCACGCGCTCCCAGCACCGCTCAGGAGCGCCCTCGAGATGGCGCTGCTGCGAGAGGCCTCCGGCGATGCGCCCGATCCTGTCGTCGTCTCCCGAGCGACCGCCGAGCTGCTGCGTCGGGCGCCAGCTCCGACGCTCGTCGCCATCGACGACGTGCAGTGGGTCGATCCGGCGAGCCAGCGGGCACTCGAGTTCGCGCTGCGCAGGCTCACTGAGACGCCCGTCCGTGTCCTCCTCTCCCGTCGCAGCGAGCACGTCCTCCCCGCCCCCCTCGGCCTCGAGCGCGCCCTGCCCTTCGAGCGACGGCCGATTCGGCGCCTCGGGCCGATGAGCGTGTCCGAGCTCGACGAGCTGCTCCGCCGCCGTCTCGACCTCCGGCTCTCGCGACCTCAGCTCGTACGCCTGCGGGAGGTGAGCGGGGGCAACCCGCTGTACGCGCTCGAGATCGCCCGCAACGGCGTCGAGGACGGCATCCGCGTGCCGCCGACCCTCGCAGCGGCGATCGAGGCACGCCTCGCCGAGCTCCCGCAACGGAGTCGGGACGTCGTCCTCGTCGCGGCCGCATCGCGTCGGCCGACGGCGCGCATCCTCGAGCGCGTTGCAGGCGATCCGGACGGTCTCGCGGACGCGCTCGAGCGGGAGATCGTCATCCTCGACGGCGACAGAGTGCGCTTCTCGCACCCGCTGCTCGGAAGCGTCGCCTACCAGTCCGCGACCCCGTGGCAGCGGAGGGAAGCGCACGAGCGGCTCGCTCGCATCGTCGAGGACGAGGTCGAGCGCGCCGAGCACCTCGCAGCGGCGGCGGAGGATCCGAGCGAGGACGTCGCAGACGAGCTCGAGCGAGCGGCGCGAGTCGCCGCCGAGCGCGGCGCGCCCGGAACCGCGGCCGAGCTGCTCGAAGCCGCGGCACGCATCACGGAGAAGGGAGAGCCGGAGCGGCGGCGACGGCTCCTGCTCGCGGCCGAGTACGCGGTCGCAGCGGGCGACGCAGCGCACGGACGCTCGCTCCTCGAGCGGCTCGCTCGCGAGGCGGCGCCCGGAACCGAGCGCGCCGCGATCCTCTACCGCCTCGCCGACACGATCGGCGACACCCTCGACGAGCCGATCCGGCTCTGCGAGACGGCGCTCGCGGAGGCAGGCGACGATCTCGAGCTCCAGGCGGAGATCCACCTCGCGCTCGCGACGTTCACCTGGCTCGCCGGCGACCTCGCGCGTGCGACGAGGCACGTCGAAGCGGTCGCTCGCCTCGCTGCGCGCACGGGTGACGAGCGGCTGGAGGCGATGGCGGTCGGCGAGCTGTGCCATGCGCGCGCGGTTCTCGGGGAGCCCTGGGATCGGGCGGCGATGGAGCGCGCTCTCGAGATCGAGAGACGAACGGAGATCGAGGGCCCCTCCGCTGCGCCGAGCTTCCAGCTCGCGGTGGTCTCGATCTACACGGACGAGCACGATGTCGCACGCCCGCTCCTCGAGAACTGGCTCGCCGCGCTCGACCGACGAGGGGACGAGCCTGGCAAGGCGTACGTGCTCTTCCGCCTCGCCGAGCTCGAGCTTCGCGCCGGCAACTGGGGCGCGGCCCTCGCGCACGCGCGCAGCGCGGCGGACCTCGCGCGCCACTCGGGCATCGAGCAGGAGCAGTACGTGACCTCGATGATGCTCGGCACCGTGCTGGCTCACGTCGGGGCGCTCGAGGAGGCCGAGGCGACCTGCCGGGCGGCGTTCGAGAGCGCGGAGGCGGCCGGGGACCGCATCGTCGTCCACCGTTGCGCCGGCGCGCTCGGGCTCGCCGCGCTGTCCAGGGGGGACGCCGAAGGCGCGCTCGAGTGGCTCGCGCCTGCGCTCGCCGAGCAGGAGCGGATCGGGACGGGCGAGCTCTCGATCGCGGGAGTGGCGCAGAACGCGATCGACGCGTTCGTCCTCCTGCGCAGGATCGACGACGCGCGAGCCGCGATCGAGCTGGTCGCGAGAACGGGAGCGCCGACGAAGCGGGTCTGGCACACGGTCATCGCCGCACGGGGGCGCGCTCTCCTCGCAGCGGAGTCGGGAGCGCTCGAGGAAGCCGAGGGTCACCTGCGTGACGCTCTCGAGGCGACGCGCGAGCTTCGGCAGCCGTTCGAGCGCGGCAGGACGCTCCTCGCGAAGGGACGAATCGAGCGGCGCTTCCGGCGCCGAGCCCAGGCGCGGGAGGCGCTGACCGCCGCCCTCGAGCTCTTCGACGACCTCGGCGCCGCGCGCTGGGCGGAGATGGCTGCCATGGAGCTCGCCCGCATCCCTGGCCGGGCACGCGCGACGAGCGAGCTGACCGAGACCGAGCGACGCGTCGCCGAGCTCGTCGCCGAGGGCCTCTCGAACAAGGAGGTTGCCGCCCGGCTCTTCGTCACGCCGCGGACGGTCGAGGCGCACCTGACGCGGATCTACGCGAAGCTTGGCTTGCGCTCCCGGGCCGAGCTCGCCGGCCGCCTCGCCCGCGCCTGAGCCGGGCTCCGACTCAAAACTTTCGGGGTTTCCACGATTGAGCGCGGACGGCTTCGCCCGTACCGTAGCCCCGTGGATCGACGCTCGAAGGGCACGTACCTCGTCGAGATCGCTTCCCAGGACGAGGCAGGCTCGCCCGAGCTCGCGGCGCGCGCCCGACGGTCGGCAGGGAGCGCCCGCTTCCTGCGCTCGATCTACGTCCCCGAGGACGACCGCTGGTTCCTCCTCTACGAGGGTGCCTCGGAGGACGAGGTCGCAGCCGCTGCCGCTCGCGCCCAGCTCGCGGTGGTCTCGATCGCCGTTGCCGAGAGGGTCGACAAGCGGGGAAGAAGATGAAGCCTTCTCGCCGAGCGCGCAACGGGCACTCGGGGCAGCGCTTCGTGCTGCTCGCCGTCACCATCGGCGTCGTCGCCGCGCTCGTCTCCGGCTCCGCGGTTTTCGCGCAGTCAGCGCCCCGCGCGCTCTCCGGTGTCGTCGCGGTCTCGGGCTCGGGGCAGGTGCGCGCGCTCGGCGTTCGCACGTTTCCCCAGCGAGCGGGGTCGGCTCCGATCGTCGACATCCAGCTCACTCCGACTGGACACGGCTACCTCACGCTCGGCAAGAGCGGAGCGACCCACGCCTACGGCGACGCCGTCCGGCTGGGAAGCGTCCAGCCACCCACGAAGCGCATCGCGGCGGTGGCCCTCGAGCTCGTCGCCGACGGCAGGAGCGGGTACGTGGTCTTCGCGGACGGCTCGGTCCGCGCCATCGGGCGGGCGGCCCTCCGACCGCCCGCCGAGCGCGCTGATCGAACCCCCGTCGTCGATGCGGAGGCGACGCCGAGCGGGACCGGCCTCTGGCTCCTCCACCGCTCGGGGGCGATCACGGCGCTCGGAGATGCTCCCACGCTCGGCCGTGCGCCGACCACGGGCGTTCCGGCTGTAGGAATCGCGACGACGCCGAGCGGACAGGGTCTGTGGATCGCGCGGAGCGACGGCTCGGTCATCGCGGTAGGCGACGCGCAGTCCGGACGCGGGCCGCGCTCGCGCCGCGCGCCGAGGGTGACGGGGATCGCCTCGCTCGGCGCCTTCGATGACTGGCTGCTCGTGGACGTGACGGGACGGGTCGAGCGCCGCGGCGAGGCGCCCCGCCCGTTGCCGGGCAAGGGTGCCGGCATCGTCGCGCTCGACACCGTCGTCTCGTCGGCGGCGGTCGCCTCCGCCGGCCCGACGGCGCCGCGCACGAAGATCCTCTCCCCTGCGATCGTCCTCCACACGTCCGGCGACCCGGCCGGAGCGCTCGTCGTCGCCCTGGCGTGTGTCGCGACCGGAGGACCCTCCCCGGTGCAGGTTGGCGACGTCCTCGCAGCTGGGATCGGCCCCGAGACGCCGAACGGACTGCTGCGACGCGTGACGTC
>JAVQXS010000128.1:0-5207 GCA_033578065.1 Thermoleophilia bacterium | reverse complement strand
TCGACGCGGAGAAGGAGCCGCGCGCTCCCCGGCAGAGCGCGCCTCCCGTTCGTTCGGAAGCGGACGATCCGAGTGTGGCCCTCGCGATCGGTGAAGTTGACGTACACGAAGCGGTTTCGCGGGTAGAGCGGGTCGAAGGCGAGCCCGAGAAGCCCCTGCTCCCCGCCGCTCACGACGCGGTCGCGGACATCGAGGAAGAAGCCCGAGCGGAGCCGTCCGCGCTCGATCACGCGCACGGTACCTCGCTGCTCGACGACGTAGAGGCGCCGCGGCTCGCTCGGGGTGGTCGCGATGCCCACCGGCGCCTCGAGCCCCCGGGCGACGACCGCGAGCCCGAACGTCGACGTCGAGCTGGCCGACCTCCCACCGAGCCGTTCGGCCATGCCCGCTCCCGCCGAGAGGACGAGGAACGCTGCGAGCGCCGAGAGCGCGGCGAGGAGTCGCATGTCGTTACCGTAGCCGGAGCGTGTGAGCGTCCTGTGAGCATGCGTCGGAGGCTCCGTGTCGAGGAGTACGCTTCGCGCCCGTGAAGGTCTTCATCATCGGCGCGGGCCAGGTGGGCTCGACGGTCGTGGAGGCCCTCCACGGGGAGCACGACCTCACCGTCCTCGACCTCGAGCCCTCGCGGCTCTCGGCGCTCGCCTACAAGTACGACGTCGCGACGTTCGAAGGCGACGGCACGAGCCGACGCGACCTCTCCGCGGCGGGGATCGCGAGCGCCGACCTCGTCATCGCCTGCACCTCGCGCGACGAGGCGAACCTCGTCGCCGGCATGTTCGGGCGCCGCGAGGCGCCGCACGCGAAGACGATCGTGCGCACCTCCGAGCTCGAGTACGTCGAGCTCTGGCGCGAGGGCCAGCTCGACGTCGACTTCGTCGTCTGCCCCGAGCTCGAGACCGCCCACGCGATCTCGCGGGCGATCGGCGTCCCAGCCGCCCGGCAGACGGACGTGTTCGCCGACGGGCAGGTGCAGATCGTCGAGTTCGACGTCGAGGAGGGCTCCTCGAGCGCCGTCACCGGCGTCCCGCTTCGCGAGGCGAGCTTCCCGCGCGACTCGAAGGTCATGGCGATCATCCACGACGACAAGCTCACGCTCCCCCGAGGCGACAGCGTCATCGAGCCGGGCTCGCGCATCGTCGTCATCGGCTCGCCGAAGGCGGCGAAGGAGTGGGGAGCGCTCCTCGCTCCGGGAGGAGCGACGGTCCAGGACGTCGTCATCTTCGGGGCGGGACGCGTCGGCACGGCGATCGCCCGCGTCCTCTCGGAGCAGGGGATCTCCGTGCGGATGATCGAGGCCTCGCGCGAGCGCGCCCGTGCCGCTGCGGAGCAGTTCCCGAAGGTGCGCGTCTACAACGCCACCGGACTCGACCCCGACTTCCTCGAGCGCGAGCGGATCGGCCTCGCGCAGGCGGCGATCTTCGCCATGCGTGACGACACGAAGAACCTCTACGCAGCCTCGCTCGCGAAGGTCCATGGCGTTCCCTTCACGATCGCCGTCGCCCACGAGCCGATGTCCATCGCCGCCTTCGACCAAGCGGGGATCGACGTCGCCATCAACCCGCGGGCGGTCACCGCCGAGGAGATCGTCCGCTTCGCGCACGACCCGCGAACCCAGCAGGTGGCGATGCTCGAGGGGAACCGGTACGAGGTGCTCGACGTGACGACGCGACCGACGAGCCGCTACATCGGCACGAAGTTCCGCGACATGCCGGTGCACGGTGCCCTCATCGGCGCGATCGTGCGGAACGGCACGGCCATCTTCCCGCACGGCGATGACGTGCTCCAAGAGGGCGACCGCGTCATCGTCTTCACGGAGGCCTCGAACGCGCCCTGGGTGATCGAGGCGCTGTGAGAGCGGCGCCGGAGGTCGTCCTCCCGCCGCCACGGATCGGCCCGAGACGACGCGTCGCGGTCGACCTCGAGGCGTCGGTCAACCTCCTCGGGACGCTCACGGCCTTCCTCGGGCTCGCCGCGCTCGTCCCGATCGCGGTCGCAGCCCTCTACGGCGAGCCGATCTGGCCCTTCCTCGTCGCCGGTGGGCTCACGAGCGGCTTCGGCCTCGCGCTCCAGCAGGCGACGAGGGGCGCCGGCGAGCGGGTGCGAGCGCGGGAGGGGTTCCTCGTCATCTCGGCGACGTGGCTCCTCGCAGCGTGCTTCGGGGCGCTCCCCTACCTCCTCGCCGGCGGCGAGCAGTTCGCGGATCCCGTCGATGCGCTCTTCGAGGGGATGTCCGGCTTCACGACGACGGGCGCGACCGTCGTGACCGATTTCGATGCCCTCCCCAACTCGCTCAAGATGTGGCGCCAGCTCACGCAGTGGCTCGGCGGGCTCGGGATCATCGTCCTCGCGCTCGCCGTCCTCCCGCGGCTCCGCGTCGGCGGCCGCCAGCTCTTCGAGACGGAGCTTCCTGGGCCCGAGGTCGATCAGCTCGGGGTGCGCATCCGGCACGCGGTGCAGCGCTTCTGGGTGCTCTACGTCGGGCTCACCGTGAGCGAGGCGGCGATCCTCACGACCCTTGGATTCGCGGGGATCGACGAGAAGATGACGCCCTTCAACGCGATCGCGCACGCCCTCACGACCATTCCCACCGGCGGCTTCTCGACGGAGGAGCGCTCGATCGGCACATTCGCGCCGGCGACCCAGTGGGTGATCGTCGTCTTCATGGTCCTCGCGGGCACGAACCTCGCGCTCCTCTACTACGCGTTCGTCCGGGGTCGCCTCCGCCCGCTCCTCCGGGATGAGGAGACGCGCCTCTACGTCACGCTCCTCGCGCTCGCCTCAGCGGTGCTCCTCATCGAGCTCGTGACGAGCGAGATCGAGGGGAGCGACGCGCCGCTCCGACACGGCGTCTTCCAGGCGGTCGCGATCATGACCGGCACCGGCTACGCGACGGTCGACTTCGCGGCCTGGCCAACGCTCGCGCTCATGACGCTCGTCCTCCTCATGTTCGTCGGCGGCTCGGCGGGCTCCACGACGGGGTCGGTGAAGGTCATCCGGCACCTCGTCCTCGGACGCGTGCTGCGGCGCGAGCTGACGCAGACGCTCCGCCCGGAGGTCGTCATGCCGATCCGCCTGAGCGGCGCCGTCGTCGACGAGAAGACGCTGCGCGCGATCGTCGCCTTCGTCCTCCTCTACCTCGGCCTCTTCGTCGCCGGCGCGGGGATCATCGCCGTCGACGCCTCGCTCCAGGGCCCGGAGATGCTGCCGATCGACGCGATCTCCGCCGCCGCCGCGACGCTCGGCAACGTCGGCCCGGCGGCCGGCCCGGCGGGGCCGATGGACTCGTACGCCCCCTTCAGCGACCTCTCGACCCTCGTCATGATCGCGCTCATGTGGCTCGGGCGCCTCGAGGTGCTGCCGATCGTCGTCCTCTTCACCCGGAGCTACTGGCGCCCGTGAGCTCGGCGACGGGGATGCGCGTGCTCCGACCGCCGCTCGTCGGCGAGGCGAGGCGGGTCGGCGTCCGCGTTCGCGGGGCGCTCGGGCTCGTCGGGGCGCTCGTGAAGTGGCTCGCGCTCGCGCCCCTCCTCCCGCTCGCGCTCGCGCTCGGCTACGGCGAGTCGCCGTGGCCGTACCTCGGCGCGAGCGCCGTCGCGGGGGCCCTCGGGCTCGGGCTCGAGCGCGTCGGTCGGGACGAGCTGCGAGCCGTCGGCTTCCGCGAGGGCTTCCTCGTCGTCTCCCTCACGTGGGTCCTCGCGGCTGCCGTCGGCGCCGTTCCCTTCCTCCTCTCCGGCAACCCCGATCTCGACCGACCGGTGGACGCGTTCTTCGAGTCGATGTCGGGCTTCACGACGACCGGCGCCTCCGTCGTCACCGACCTCGAGGCGCTCGACCGCTCGCTCGCCATGTGGCGGCAGTTCACGCAGTGGCTCGGCGGGATGGGGATCATCGTCCTCGCGCTCGCCGTCCTCCCGCGGTTGCGGATCGGCGGGCGCCAGCTCATGGAGTCGGAGTTGCCCGGGCCGGAGATCGAGGATCTCGGCACCCGCATCCGCCACACGGCCCGCCGGCTGTGGGGGCTCTACGTCGCTCTCACCGCGCTCCTTGCGGCGATCCTCGCGGCCCTCGGCTGGAGCGGGCTCGACGAGCGCATGACGCCCTACGAGGCGATCGCGCACGCGTTCACGACGATGCCGACGGGCGGGTTCTCGACCGAGCCCGACTCGATCGGCGCCTTCCAGCCGGTGACGCAGTGGGTGTTCGTCTGCTTCATGGCCCTCGCCGGCGTCAACTTCGCGCTCCTCTACCGGATGTTCGTCCGGCGGCGCGTGCGCTCCGGCCTTCGCGACGAGGAGCTCCGCCTCTACCTCGGCCTCCTCGCCCTCGGCTCCGGGCTCCTCATCCTCCAGCTCCTCGAGCAGGAGCTCTCTGGGAGCGAGGCGCCGATCCGGAACGGGGTCTTCCAGGCGGTCTCGATCCTCACGACGACCGGGTACGCCACCGTCGACTTCACGGGCTGGACGACGCTCGCGCTCCTCACGATCGTCGGCCTCATGTTCGTCGGCGGCTCGGCAGGCTCGACGGGCGGCTCGATCAAGGTCGTCCGCGATCTCCTCGTCGGTCGCATCCTCCGCCGCGAGCTGCGGACGACGGTGCACCCGGAGCTCGTCGCACCGATCCGCCTCGGCGGGGCGCCGGTGGACGAGCGCACGCTCCGGGCAGTCATCTCCTTCGTCCTCCTCTACGTCGGCCTCTTCGTCGCCGGCGCAGGGATCATCGCCATCGACACGGCGCTCCAAGGCCCTGACCTCCACCCGATCACCGTCATGGCGGTGGCGGCGACGACGCTCGGCAACGTCGGGCCCGCCTTCGGCCACGCCGGGCCGTTCGCCTCCTTCCACGAGTTCAGCGACCTCTCGACGCTCGTGCTGACCGCGCTCATGTGGCTCGGCCGCCTCGAGATCGTTCCCGTCCTCCTCCTCTTCACCCGCGGCTACTGGCGGCCGTGAGGTCGTCGTATCCTCCCACACGGCTCGCCGTCCCCGAAGAGCACGGACGCCGTGCTCGTGATCGACGCGAGCGCGGCCGTCCACCTCGCGCTGCGGGACGCTCTCGGTCGGCTCGAGGCCTACGACGCATGCACGCCTGCCCTCGTTCGCTGGCCGACGCGCCGACCGGGCTTGAGCCCTGGCCTCGCCCGATCGCGGAGCGTACGAGCTCGGAGGCCGGCTCGGTCTGGGCGAAGACCTTGCGACGCCGAGCACCTC
>JAVQXS010000127.1:0-5233 GCA_033578065.1 Thermoleophilia bacterium | reverse complement strand
GGATCGGTCGCCGGACCGCGTCGGAGAGCGGGCTTCCGCGGTGTCGCTCGGCCGCGAGGAGGCACGCTCCTCCGCTGAGGAGCGCTGTCGCCGTCACACCGACGACCTCCCAGTCCCAGTCGAGGGCGCTGTGCGCCGCCCATGCCACGTAAGCCCCGAACGCAGCCGGGACGAAGGGCGAGCGACGAGCGGAGAGCGCGGCGAGCGCGGGCAGGACCAGCGCGACGAGGAGGAGCGCGAGTCCGATGACGCCGACCTCGGCGAGCGCCTCGGCGTACAGGGAGTGCGCATCACGAACGTCGAACGCGACTGGACGTAGCTCGTACCAGGAGATCTCGTACGTCCCCGCGCCGTTCCCCACGATCGGGCTCTCGAGCGCCGCTTTCCAGGCAACCTCGAGGTGCTCGAGCCGGCCGGTAGCCGAGAGGCTGAAGAGCCGCTCCTGCACGTTGCTTGGGTCCTCCATCGCGAGCCCGGAGCGCGCGCGCTCACGGAGCTCCGCGGCGAGCGACACTGGACCGCCCTGCGAGGCGACGAGCGCGGCGACGGAGACGACGAGCGAGAGTCCGAGCGCGAGATCGACCGCTCGGCGCAGGCTGCGGCCGACCGGAACGGCACGCGACACGCTCCGGGCGCTGAGGGCGAGGAGGGCCGAGCCGCCCGAGAGGACGACGATCCAGAGAGCGAGATCCCGGCCCTCCGCGACGGCATCCGCGAGCGCCGCTCCCTCGGAGGTCAGCGCAGATCGCTGCGAGGCGAGCGCGATGGCAGCCGTCGGCGCGACGCAGGCAGGAACAGCCGTGACGAGCGCCCTCAGCCGCCGAGCGTCGAGCGCGAGCATCGCGAGGAGCCCTGCGGCAAGCGCGACCCAGGCACCGCGGCTGAAGGTGAAGTAGAGCGTGCAGGCGAGCGTCGGGAGGGTCGCCGCCGCGGCGGCGACGAGGGACGACCTCCGACCGTGCGAGCAGATGCCAAGGGCGAGGAGGATCCCGCACGACGCGAGGAGACCGAGGGCGTTCCAGTATCCGACCGGCCCGGCAAGCCGGACGGGTGCGTCGGGATCCTCCTCCGGAGCGACCCCTTGGAAGAGCTTCGTCGCGAGCGCGTAGCCGGCGATCGCGACGATCCCGACGAGCGCGCCGAGGGGGATCGCCGGAGCGTCTCCCCGCCGCAGGAGGAGCGCGACCGCGAGCGCGAGCGAGACGTACACGAGCATGCGCTCCGTCTCGCGGATCGACGCTGCCGGGCTCAGCGACCAGAGAGCGGAGAGCGCGATCCACGCGCCCAGCGCGACGACGAGGATCGCGAAGAGGCCGCGCCGACGCCCAGGAGCCTCGACGCCGAGGATGAGAGCGACGGTCGTTGGGACGAGGAACGCGAGCGCGACCCAGCCCCAGGACTGCGAGAAGTACGCGCCCTGGCTCGCGTTCGCCGCGGCGACGATCGCCGCCACGGCGAGCGCGACGAGGACGGATCTCCGCCGCCTCGTGAGAACGGCCACCCTCAGCCGCAGATCTCCCTACGCTGTGGCGCAGCGATGCGACGTCTCGGCACCGTGCTCATCGTCGTCGGCCTCGGCATCCTCGCCTGGGTCGTGACGGTCTCCGTCTGGAAGGACCCGTTCACGACCCTGTACACAGCGTACGAGCAGCGGGAGCTCGAGTCGAGCCTCGAGCGGCGCTTCGAGACGTTCGTCGCCCCTCGTCCCTCGCCCCGTCGATCTCCGAGCCGGCGGCAAGACGACCTCTCGCGCGCCGCGCGGCGCTTCCGCCTCGCGACGGAGGATGGCGACGCGATCGGACGCCTGCGCATCCCCAGGCTCGACCTCGACGTCGTCGTCGTCGACGGCACGAGCCCGGACGACCTCCGCCGGGGCCCGGGCCGCCACCGCGACACAGCCATGCCCGGCGAGGGCGAGCTCGTGTACATCGCGGGGCACCGAACGACGTACGGCGCTCCCTTCTCCGCGATCGACGAGCTCGCGCGCGGAGACGCGGTCTCGCTCGAGCTCCCGTACGGGACGATCGAGTACCGCGTGACCGCCCACCGGATCGTCGATGACGAGGATCTCTCCGTCCTCGAGTCGCGCGGCCGCGAGGAGCTCGTCCTGCAGGCGTGCCACCCGCGGTTCTTCGCGAGCCAGCGCTACCTCGTGTACGCTCGGCCGGTCGCCGTGCGCGCCCGCGGCTGACCTCAGGATGGCGTCACGCGGTAGGCGTCGAAGACGGCGTCGAGGTTCCGCAGCGCCGTCAAGAGCGAGCGGAGCTCCTTCACGTCGCCGACCTCCGCCGTGTACCAGTTCCGCGCCATGCCGTCCTCGACGACGCCTCCGTAGGCGACGATGTTCGCCCCGTGCTCGGCGAACGTGCGGGCGACGTCCTCGAGGAGCCGAGCGCGGTCCCAGGCATCGACCGCCACCTGGACGAGGAATCCCGCGCTCGCGTCACCTTCCCACTCGACCTCCGTGAACCGCTCGGGGTTCCGCTGGAGCGCACGCACGTTCGGGCAGTCCTCCCGGTGGACGGTGATGCCGCGCCCGAGCGAGATGTAGCCGACGATCGGGTCGCCGGGGACAGGCGTGCAGCACTTCGCGAGCCGGACGAGCACGTCCTCGACGCCGGGCACGCGGATCCCGACGCGATCGCTCGCGACGGCGGCGCGCGCCTTCGCCGGCTTCGTCGTGACCGGAGGCTCCTCGGCGACCTCCTCCGTCTTCAAGCGCTGGATGACCTTGTTCACGATCTGGCCCGGCTGGAGCTTCCCCGAGCCGAGCGCGACGTAGAAGTCCTCGGCCTTCTTGAACCCCGCGTCGCGGATGACCTGGGCGAGGAGGGTCGAGCCCTGGAGCTTCCGGTACGGGAGCTTCTGCGCCTTCAGCGCCTGGTCGAGGAGCTCGCGGCCCTT
The DNA here is from genome assembly GCA_033578065.1 of Thermoleophilia bacterium. Classification (GTDB taxonomy): domain Bacteria; phylum Actinomycetota; class Thermoleophilia; order Gaiellales; family Gaiellaceae; genus GMQP-bins7. Next base: position 2,329 of record JAVQXS010000127.1, on the reverse strand, counting down.
CGCCTCCGTCTCGCCACGAGTCTCCCGCTGGAACCACTGCCGGATCCGGTTGCGGGCGCGCGAGGAGGTCACGAGCGCGAGCCAGTCCCGCGACGGCCCTCGCCCGCTCTTCGAGGTGAGGATCTCGACGAAGTCGCCGCTCCGGAGCCGGTAGTGGAGCGGGACGATGCGCCCGTTCACCTTCGCCCCGACCGTGCGGTGGCCGACGTCGGTGTGGACGGCGTACGCGAAGTCGATGGGCGTCGCGCCCGCAGGGAGCACCTTCACCTCGCCCTTCGGCGTGAACACGTACACCTCGTCGGCGAAGAGGTCGGTGCGCAGGCTCCGCATGTACTCGCCCGGATCCTGCTCGTCCGCCTGCCAGTCCATGAGCGACTTCACCCACTGGAGCCACTCGTCGTCCTCCTTCGCCCGCCGACCCCGCTTGTACAGCCAGTGCGCGGCGACGCCGTACTCGGCCTCCTCGTGCATCTCGCGCGTCCGCACCTGGATCTCGAGCGGCTTGCCCTCGGGTCCGATCACGGTCGTGTGCAGCGACCGGTAGCGGTTGAGCTTCGGCATCGCGATGAAGTCCTTGAAGCGCCCAGGCATCGGCTTCCAGAGCGAGTGCGCGATGCCGAGAGCCGCGTAGCAGTCGCGGGTGCCCTCCTCCCCGGAGCGCTCGCAGATGACGCGCATCGCGGTGAGGTCGTAGATCTCGTTGAACTCCCGACCTCGCTTCGCCATCTTGTCGTAGATCGAGTAGAGGTGCTTCGCGCGGCCCGTGATCTCGGCGGGGACGTCCGCCTTCGCGAGCTCCTCGCTGAGGATCGCAGCGGCCTTCGCCACCTGCGCCTCGCGGTCGGCGCGCTGGTCGGCGACCATCGCCTTCAGCTCGGCGTACTTCCGCGGGTGCAGGGTCTGGAAGGCGAGGTCCTCGAGCTCCCACTTGAGCGCGTGGATGCCGAGCCGATGGGCGAGCGGCGCGTACACCTCGAGCGTCTCGCGCGCCTTCTGGGCCTGCTTCTGCCGCCCGAGGTACTCGATCGTCCGCATGTTGTGCAGCCGGTCGGCGAGCTTGATGAGGATGACGCGGACATCCTGCGCCATAGCGACGATCATCTTCCGGTAGTTCTCCGCCTCCGCCTGCTCGCGGCTCTGGAAGCTGATGCGGGTCAGCTTCGTGACGCCCTCCACGAGCTGAGCGACCTCCGGCCCGAAGTCGGAGCGAAGCTCGTCGATCTCGATCCCCGAGTCCTCGAGGACGTCGTGGAGGAGCGCGGCCGCGATCGCCTGCTCGTCGAGGTGGAGCTCGGCGCAGATCCGCGCGACGCCGAGCGGGTGGTGGATGAACTCCTCGCCCGAGCGCCGCGTCTGACCCGCGTGCGCCCGCTCGGCGAGCTCGAAGGCGCTCCGGAGGAGCTCCTTGTCGACGTCGGGGTTGTACGCCTCGACCTGCGCGATGAGCTCCTCGATGAGGTCCTGGTGCTGGCGGCGGAGGTCGACGACCGTCATGAGCCCAGTGTACTGGGGCGCCCCCGCCGACCCTCCTCCGGAAGGAGCTCGTCGGCCCCCGGCGAACGTGCTCGGGCCGTGCGTCCTCTCCGACGTCGCCTCGCCGAGCGCCGTGCCCGGCGGCTCGCCCTCGCCCTCCGAGACGTCCTCGTCCCCCTGGCGAGGGTCACGCCGCGCGCTCGAGCGGGGCGCGGCCGAGGAGCGCGCGGAACGTCTCGGAGTCGAGCAGCCGCGGCCGCCGAGCGGTCGCGCTGCCGAGACGGAGCTCCGAGAAGACGCGGCGGGCCTCAGGCGTCCACGCATCCTCCCCTGCGCGCCAGAGCGCGACGAGCCACGAGCGCAGCTCGACGTAGCGGTCGTCCGCCTCGGCGATGCGCCGCACGACGAGCTGCGGCGCCGTCGTCCCATTCCACGCGTTCGCCCTCAGCCGGAATGCGATGTCGAAGAGCCCCTCGGTGCGGAAACGGTCGAGCTGCCCACCCTGCCCGAAGGCGATCGCCGTCCCCGCGTCCCGGCCGCGCTCGTCCCGCACCCGGAAGCGGAGGTGCTTCCCGTCCCCGACCGTCGAGGGCGAGACGATCTCGGCGGCGGGCACGAGGAGCGTCACCTCGGGGTTCCCGAGCCCGAAGGGGCCGAGACGGGCGAGCTCCTCGGCGAGCTCGAGCGTGAGATCCTCGGCCCCGACGACGGCGTCGACCACCGTGAGCGACACGAGGTCCTCGGGCGCGAGCGCCTCGTCGGCGTACGCGCCGAACGCCTCCGCGAAGTCCTCGAGCTTCGTCGGGTCGATGGAGAGCCCGGCGGCCGCGCGGTTGCCGCCGAAGCGCTCGAGGTG
>JAVQXS010000126.1:0-5255 GCA_033578065.1 Thermoleophilia bacterium | reverse complement strand
GAAGTGGCGGAGCTGAGCGCGCTCCCGGGCGCGCGCTGAGCTGGTCGGCCCGCCTGTCGGCGGGCCGACCGCTACTCGCTCGGCTTCCCGGCCTTGCCCCAGTGGCTCGGTGGGATACCGTGGACGATGACTTGGATGTTCTCGACTGCCGCCCCGCTCGACTCGTGCAGGGCCTGCGTGAGCGCCTCGATCATCCGCGGCACGGACTCCTCCGTCACCCGCCGGTCGAAGAGCTTCACCTCGATGAGCGGCATCGCAGCCTCCTTTCGTCGCTCAAGGCGATGCTACGGCTCGACTGGGAAGCGCTGTGCGAGGAGGACGCACGCCGCTCCGTAGCGGCGATCTCAGAAGGTCTCCTCAGCACGCGCGAGCACCTCGTTCGCCGCTGTCGCTCGACGCGGGGACATCGATGCCGTTCTCGAGCCGATGGCGGACAGTGCGGAGGTCCCCCGCGGCTCAGGCTCCTGGCCCGGGCGGCATCGCCTCGACCGGCCACGGCTTGCCCGCGAGCCCCCAGTTGCGCGGGTTGTGGCCCTCGACGATGACCCAGGTGTGCTCCTTGAGGCCCGGGTGGGTCGCCTCGCAGAGCGCGTCGGTGAGCTTCTCGATGAGGGCGGCGCTCGTCTCCTCGGTGAGACGGAAGTCGAAGAGCTCGACCCGGATGAGCGGCATCTCGTCCTCCTTCCCGCAGGGTGGTCGGCGGGAGGGTACGGTAGGCGGCGATGCGGATCCAGCACGTTGGGCTCGTCGTCTCCGACCTCGAGCGGTCGCGGCGCTTCTACGCAGGAGCGCTCGGGCTCGAGGAGGTTCCGCGGCCGCCGAACTTCGCCTTCGACGGGGCGTGGTTTCGCGCCGGCGGCACGGAGCTCCACCTCCTCGCCGAGGAGCACACGACCGGCGGGGCGGGCCAGCGGGCAGGGGCGGGCGCGGCGACGGGGATGACCCGGCACGTCGCCTTCGAGGTCGACGACCTCGCGGCGGCGCTCCACCGGCTCGCCGAGCACGGCGTCGAGCTCGCTGGCGGGCCGATGCCGCGTGGCGACGGCGTCACCCAGGTCTTCTTCCTCGACCCTGACGGCCACGTGCTCGAGCTGTTCGAGCGCACGGGCGAGGATCAGCGCGACGCGCCCGCGCGGGTTCCCGTCGAGCGGGCCGAGTAGCGTCGTCCCCGGTCGAGGAGCCTCAGGCGGAGACGGCGAGCTGCTCGTCGATCCAGGCGTTCGCCTCCTCGCGCTCGATGCCGCGCACCGCGCAGATCTCGCCGGCGAGGAGCTCGCGGGCGCGCACGACGAGGGCTCGCTCGCTCGCGGAGAGCTTCGGCGCGCCGCCCGTACCGCCTGTCCGCTCGCGCCAGGTGCCGTCGCGGACGAGCTCCGCGAGCTCGAGGGGATCGCCGCGGCGGAGCTTGTCCTGCGCCTCCTTGATCCGCTTCGCCCAGACGGCGTCGCTCGGGTCGCCCGGCGAGCGGAGCGTGCGCTGCACGCGCTTCAGGCCGGCCTCGTCGACGAGGGGCCGGACCTGCTCCCGCGCGCGCTCGAGCGGGAGGGTGACGGAGAGGCCGTTCGCGAGCTCGAGGACGACGACCTCCTGCTCGCGGCCGAGGACGGTCCGCGGTTCGCGCGCCGCCACGTGGCCGATGCCGTGTGGCGGGTAGGCGACGACGTCTCCGACCTTGAGTTCCACGCCGCCAGCCTATCGCTCCGAGACGCCGACTCCATCGGTGCGCTCCGGGCGGGCTCGCCGCAACGTTCGAGACCCCATGCCTGCCTGTTGAACGCTCGTGCGCTGCGCAGCACATCCTCTCTGGCCCGCCGCCAATGCCGTCGACGACGTGATTCAGGAACGATGTGGCCGCCGAGGAACCCCGAGCGACCGGAGTGACCCGTTAGCCCGATCCGCACCGGGCCGTTCTTCCCGAGTGGGGGTAGGCGACAGCGTGTGGGGCATGAGACAAGCCGGGGGTCAGCGCTCGACGTGGAGCGCGTCGCCCTGCTCGCCGAGGACGAGGTCGCGCTCGGGGTTCGGGATGTGGTCGCGCGGCACCGGGGCCATCGCCTCGACGAAGGTCACCCCCTCCTCGGAGACGAGCTCGTGCTCGACGCCCCGGTTCACGACGACGACGTCGCCGGGGCCGAGCGTCCGCGTCTCCTCGCCCACCGTCACCGTCACCGAGCCCTCGACGATCCACATCGCCTGCTCCGCCTCCGGGTGCGCGTGGCGGGCGACGCGCGTCCCCGGCGCGTACGTGACGTGGCCGAGGAAGACCTGCTCGCCCGCGATCGCCTTCAGCCCGACGCCCGGGAAGAGCGGGTGCGGCTCGACGTCGTTCCAGCTCCGGAAGGCGCTCATCGCGAGATGGCAGGCGCGGCGCCGCGGTGCGCCGCGCCTGCGCGACCTCCTACTCCGGCACCTCGAAGCGGATGCCTCCGCGCGAGACCGTGTTCACGGAGAGCTCCTCGTCGAAGATGACCTTCTTCCCCTCGCGGCGCGGCTCGTGCTTGCCTGCTGCCTTCTCCTCGAGCGCGCGGAGGACCCGTTCCGGCGTGATCGGGAGCTCGGTGATCCAGACCCCGACCGCGTCGTGGACGGCGGCAGCGATCGCCGGCGGCTGCGGGTTGTTCGCCATCTCGCCGATCCCCTTCGCCCCGTACGGCCCGTCGGTCGAGGGGTTCTCGATGAGGATAGTGTCGATCTGAGGCATGTCCTCCATCGCCGGCGCGAGGTACGAGCCGAACGACCCGCCCCGGTGCTCGACAGACGGGTAGTACGGGTAGCAGCTCTCGAGGACGCCGAGCCCGAGGCCCATCATCGCCCCGCCCTCGATCTGCCCCTCGACCTGCGTCGGGTTGATCGCCCGCCCAACGTCGTAGCACTGTCGGAGCCGGAGCACGCGCACCTCGCCCGTCTCGTCGTCGACCTCGACCTCCGCGGCGCAGGCCGCGTACGAGATGGCGGAGTGGGGAGGGGCGTCGACCCTGCCCGTCTCCGGGTCGACGATCGCCGCGTACGGCTTGAGCTGCGCGCCCGTGCCGGTGATGAGCTGGCCGTGGCCCCACGTCGCCGCCGCCGCGACGTCCGCGACGGACATCTTCTTCTGGGGCGCCCCCTTCGCGACGACCTCGCCGTCGACGATGTCGAGGTCGGCCGGGTCGATCTCGAGCTCCTTGCCCGCGATCTCGAGGATCTTCGCCCGGACCTCGAGGGCGGCCTTCTCCGCCGCCTTGCCCGCGACGAAGGTCGCCCGCGAGGCGAACGTCCCCGTGCAGACGGGCGAGGAGTCGGTGCTCGAGTTGTCGTACGTGATCCAGTCGTAGGGGACGCCGATCGTCTCGGCGACGATCTGCGCCTGGATCGTCTTCGAGCCGTTGCCGATGTCCGCGGTGCCGGCGAAGACGTCGATCCGCCCGTCCGGCTTCACCTTGATCCAGCACTGCGACGGGTCGCCGTTCTGGTTCATGCCCGTCGGGTACTCGATCGCCGCGATGCCGATCCCTCTGTGCTTCGCCATCAGTGCACCTCCGGGTCGCCGAGCTGCTCGACGAGGTGCTCGGGGAGCCACTCGCCGGAGCGGCGCTCGTTCGTCATCGTCCGGTAGCTCGCCGGGAGCTCGTGCCCCATCGCCTCGGCGATCGCCTGGATCGTCGGCACGGTCGAGGGGTCCGTGTACACGATCCCGTTCGGGGACGTGTCGCCGATCCGGTTCGCGTTGCGGAGCCGGAGCTCGTACGGGTCGATCCCGAGGACGTCCGCGATGCGGCTCATGTGCGTCTCCACCGCGAACGAGACCGAGGTGACGCCGTAGCCGCGCATCGCCGTCGTCGGCACGCGGTTCGTGAAGACGACGTACCCGTCGAACTCGAGGTTCGGGATCGTGTACGCGCCGGTGTGGTGGAAGCTGTGCTTCGTCACGCCGTAGGGCGAGAAGCGCGCGTACGCGCCCGCATCGTGGAGCGTGAGCATCTTGCGGCCGAGGATCCAGCCGTCCTTCGTGACCGCGTCGGCGATCTCCATGTGCCAGGGCGCGCGGGTGGACGAGCAGAGGAACTCCTCCTCGCGCGTCCAGCGCCACTTCACCGGCCGGCCGGACTTCATGGCGAGGAGCGAGGTCATCGTCTCCGTCGCCGTGTCCACCTTGCCGCCGAAGCCGCCGCCGGTCGTGCCGCCGATGATGCGGAGCTTGTTCAGCGGCACCTGGAGGTGGGCGGCGACGACGCCGAGCGAGAAGTAGAGCGCCTGCGTGCAGGAGTAGATCGTGAGGCGCCCGTTCGCCTCGGGGACGACGAGGCAGACCTGCGTCTCGAGCGGGCAGTGCTCGACCGCGGCCGGCCGGTAGACCCCCTGCACGATGACGTCCGCCTGCGCGAACGCCCTGCGGACGTCACCCTTCCGGATCTGGCGGCGGTCCATCCCGCCCTCGAAGTGGGGGTACCAGTTCCCCCACTGGTGGATCTTCGGCGCGTCCGGGTCGAACGCCTGGCGGACGTCGAGGAGCGCCGGCCGCTCCTCGAACTCGATCTCGATCCGCTCCACCGCCTCGGCTGCGAGCTCCTCGCTCTCCGCGGCCACGAGCGCGATCGGCTGGCCCTGGTAGCGGACGTCGTCCTTCGCGAGCAGCGGCTCGTCGGCAGGGATGCCGAGCGCCTCGAGGTGGCCGTACTCGAGGAGCGGGACGTCTCGCCAGGTGATGACCGCGTGGACCCCGCGCATCTCCTCGGCCGCCCGCGTGTCGAGCTTCGTGATCGCCGCGTGGTGGTGCGGGGAGCGGAGCGCCTTCGCCCACAGCATCCCGGGCACGCGGACGTCGTCCACGTACGTCGTGCGCCCCGTGACGTGGGCGACGCCGTCGTAGCGAGGGATGCGGGCTCCGACGACCTTCATGAGCCACCTCCCGTCGTCATCGTCGTGATCGTCGTGTGCTTGCCGACCGCGGTGCGCGTGAGGTCGAAGCTCTCGCCACGGGCCGCGGCCGCGACCGCGTCGACGATCTTCTGGTAGCCCGTGCAGCGACAGACGTGCCCGCCGAGCGCCTCCTGGATCGCCGCCGGGTCGTCGCCGCCGCCGCTCGCGAGGTACGCGTGCGCGGCGAGGAGCATCCCGGAGGTGCAGAACCCGCACTGCGCGGCGTAGTGGTGGACGAACGCCTGCTGGATCGGCGCGAGGTGCTCGGGCGTGCCGAGGCCCTCGACGGTCGTGACCTCCGCGCCCTCGGCGTACGCGACCGGCAGGAGGCAGGAGCGGCGCGGCTCCCCGTCGAC
>JAVQXS010000125.1:0-5256 GCA_033578065.1 Thermoleophilia bacterium | reverse complement strand
CTCGTGCGCGTCGGCTCCATGCTCTTCTCGGAGACCGGGACGTGACCTAGAATCGCTCGGTCGTGGGTCTCGCAGAGCTCTGGAACCGCACGCTCGTCTACTTCGGCATCGCCGAGGAGGAGGAGTGGGACGAGGACGGGTACGTGACGAACGAGGAGCTCGAGGAGAGCTACCGCCGGCGCGACCGGCAGAACGTCCGACGCCTCCCGCGCGCGACCGAGGTCGACGACTGGCCCTCGGAGGAGGCGCCAGCGCAGCCACGGTCGCGCCGGGCTGCGCCGCCGCGACTCCGCAGCGTCGATCCGGGCCCGCCGGCGAAGGTGCACCTCGTCCTCCCGCGGAGCTTCAACGACGCCCAGCAGATCGCCGACCGCTTCAAGGCGCAGATCCCCGTGATCGTGAACCTCCAGGGCGTGGACACGGAGCTCACGAAGCGACTCATCGACTTCGCGAGCGGACTCACGTACGCGCTCGACGGGAGCATGCAGCGTGTCGCGGACAAGGTCTTCCTGCTGACGCCGCGCAACGTCGAGCTCTCGGCGGAGGAGCGCGCCCGCGCTCTCGAGCGGGGTCGCTTCTTCAACCAGTCGTAGCCTCCACGCGCCGAGAGGAGCGTAGGAAGGCGCGCGCGCGCAGCGAACACCGCAGCCATGGCCGTCGCCGCCTCGCTGCCCCTCGGCGATCTCGCAACGTCGTTGCAGAGCTTCGTGCGCGCGTTCACCTCGATCTACATCGTCCTCATCCTCGCCTGGGTCGTCCTCTCCTGGGTCCGGCTGCCGTATTCCCGAGCGGCCGCGGCTGTGCAACGCTTCCTGGACGAAGTCGTCAGCCCCTACATCGGTCTCTTCCGGGGCCGGATCCCGACGCTGGGTCCGCTCGACCTGTCCCCGATCGTCGCTGTCCTCGTCCTGCTCGTTGCGGCCGGGCTCGTCAACCGCCTCATCGAGGCGCTCCTCTAGGAGGTCGCAGTGTCCCTCTCCCCTGTAGAGATCCGTCACGTCCAGCTCCGTCGCGCCTGGTTTCGCGGCTACCGGCGCTCCATCGTCGACCGGCTCCTCGACGACATCGCGTCGAGCTTCGAGGAGGTGTGGCGGGAGCGCGCCGACCTCGCCGATCGCGTCGAGGAGCTCGAGGCGGAGGTCGCGAAGCACCGAGAGCTCGAGGACCTCCTGCGCTCGACGCTCGTGTCGGCGGAGCGAGCGGCGCACGAGATGCGCGAGCAGGCGCGCCGCGAGGCTGACCTCATCGTCCAAGAGGCGCACGCGGAAGGCCGTCGCATCGCGCGCGAGGCCGCTGCCGAGAAGCGTCGTCTCGAGGAGGACGCGATCCGCATCCGCGAGCAGCTTCGAAGCGCGCTCGGCGTGCTCGAAGGCTGGCCGAGCTCGACAACCGAGGAGTCCGGGGAGGCCTCGGACGCGGAGACGTCGGTCGAGGACGTCTCGGAGAGCGGCGTCCGCCGTATCGCCGGCTGAGCCCCGTCGGAGGCTCCCGGCGCACGGGGGCACGGCGGATATCCTTGCCGCGTGGATCGCCACGGCGGAGGCACGCGATGACGCTCGACCTCGAGGAGGCGCGCCGGAGGCTCGAGGACGAGCGTGCTCGGCTCGAGGCTGCGCTCGCGACCGTCAACCACGAGGATGCGCTCGGCGCCGAGACGGGCGAGCTCGCGACCGGCCCCGGAGATGGCTTGGCGGATCACGCGACCGACACCTTCATGCGCGAGCTCGACAGCGGTCTCGAGGAGAACGCGGAGCACCTCCTCGCTGAGATCGAGGCGGCGCTCGCGCGCATCGAGGACGGGACGTACGGCACGTGCGTCGTCTGCGGCAAGCCGATCCCCGAGGAGCGGCTCGCCGCGGTGCCCTACGCGTCGCTCTGCCTCGACGACAAGCGCGCCCAGGAACGCGGGTGAGCGAGCCCGCGAGGAGCGGGGCCGTGACCCCAGAGGTTCGCGTCGGCTCGACCGCGAATGCGCTTCAGCCCGTCTCCTCGGCGGAGCGGTCACACGCCCCGGGGCGGGCGCAGTGGCTCGCGCTCGGCGCGGTCACCGGTGCCGCCCTCGCTGCCGACCAGCTTACGAAGAGCGTCATCGCGCGGACGCTCGAGGTGGGAGAGGCGGTGCCCCTCGTCGGTCCGGTGGCGATCCACCACGTTCAGAACTCCGGTATCGCCTTCGGCCTCTTCGCGAGCAGGACGACGATCGTCATCGCCGTCACGACGATCGCCGTCGCGGCGATGCTCTGGTTCTTCGTGCGCTCCGCGCGCCGCCACCCGCTCCTCCCGGTCGCGCTCGGCCTCGTGCTCGGCGGGAGCCTCGCGAACCTCGTCGACCGCGTTCGACTCGGGCACGTGACGGACTTCCTCGACATCGCTGCCTGGCCGGCGTTCAACCTCGCGGACACGTTCATCGTCGTCGGCGTCGTGCTCGTGTTCTGGGCGCTCGTCGTCTCCGACCGGGCCCGGCCGCTCGCCGAGCGACCCGATGCGAGCGCTCAGGTTCGAGGTCGCTGAGAGCGAGGCCGGGCGCAGGCTCGACAGCGTCCTCGCATCCCATCCTGAGATTGGATCGCGGTCGCTCGCCGAGCGGCTCATCGGCGAGGGCGCCGTCCGGGTCGACGGCGTCTCGCGTCCGAAGAGCCACCGGCTGCGCGGACGGGCGGTCGTCGAGGTCGTGCTCCCCGACGGAGAGGAGCGAGCGACGCCCGGGCAGCCGACGGTGCCCGTCGTGTGGGCCGATGACGCTCTCCTCGTTGTCGACAAGCCCGCTGGCCTCGTCGTCCATGCAGGGGCAGGAGCTCGCGGGCCGACGCTCGCTGACGCGCTCGTTCGCCTCGGCGCCACGGGTGGGCCGGACCCCGCCCGACCGGGGATCGTGCACCGTCTCGATCGCGGCACGTCCGGCCTGCTCGTCGTCGCGCGCTCGGAGGAGACCTGGTCGAGGCTCGTCGAGGCGATCCGGCGGCGGGAGGTCGAGCGGCGGTACCTCGCGCTCGTCCGAGGCCGCCCGCGCTCGCGATCCGGGAGGATCGACGCTCCGATCGGGCGCGACCGTCGCGACCCGACGCGCCAGTCGCTCGACACCGACGAGCCGAAGGAGGCTGTCACCTTCTTCGAGGTCCTCGAGACCCTCCCCGAGCACGCCCTCCTCGACGTGCGGCTCGAGACGGGCCGCACGCACCAGGTTCGCGTCCACCTCGCCGCCATCGGGCTCCCGGTTGCTGGCGACGCGACGTACGGAGCCGCTGGCGACCTCGGGCTCGAGCGTCAGTTCCTCCACGCGCACCGGCTCCGCCTCGCGCACCCGCTCACCGGGGAGGAGCTCTCGCTCTCCTCGCCGCTACCGGAGGATCTCGAGCGAGCGCTCGCCCGCGCTCGGACGGCGAGGCCCATCGAGGCGACGGCCGGCTCGAGCGCCCGGCGCGATCGGTAGACTCCGGTCGCTTCTGTCCATCGACCCGGCGGTCCAGCCGCGGCGGCGGTGCCGACGCCATGAGCGCGGTTCCGCCCGGCCCCGCCGGCGAGCTGCAGCAACCAGGAAAGGGGTCGATCCCGTGCCAGTCGTCACGATGCGAGAGCTCCTCGAGGCGGGCGTCCACTTCGGACACCAGACACGCCGCTGGAACCCGAAGATGCGTCGGTACATCTTCGGCGAGCGCGGCGGCATCTACATCATCGACCTCACGCAGACGCAAACCCTGCTCGAGCAGGCGCACGACTTCGTGCGCAACGTCGCCGAACGTCGTGGCGTCGTCCTCTTCGTCGGCACGAAGAAGCAGGCCCAGGACACCGTCGCCGAGCAGGCGCTCCGCGTTGGCATGCCGTACGTCAACCACCGCTGGCTCGGCGGCCTCCTCACGAACTGGCGGACGATCTCCGAGCGGATCGCGTACCTCCATGAGCTCCGGAGGTTGAAGGAGGAGGGGCAGCTCGACCTCCTGCCGCCGAAGGAGCGCATCGGCATGGAGGCCGACCTCGAGAAGCTCGAGGCGAACCTCGGCGGCGTCGCCGACATGAAGCGGCAGCCCGATGCCGTGTTCGTCATCGACCTCAAGAAGGAGCAGCTCGCGGTGCGCGAGGCCCGGCGGCTCGGGATCCCGCTCATCGGGCTCGTCGACACGAACTGCGACCCCGACGAGGTCGACTTCGTCATCCCTGGCAACGACGACGCGATCCGCTCCTGCGCCCTCGTGACGCGCGTCATCGCGGATGGCGTCGCCGCCGGGAAGGCGAAGGTGACCACCGACGAGCTCGCGGCGGGCGGCGGGCATCCGCCGCAGGAGGGCGCGGAGGAAGGGCCGGCGGAGGTGACGGAGGACGCTTCGGAGGAGCACGGCGCCGAGGCGGTGGCGACGGTCGGCGTCGAGGAAGGGGAGCGGGAATGAGCGTCACGATCAGCGCATCCCTCGTGAAGGAGCTCCGGGAGCTCACCGGCGCGGGGATGATGGACTGCAAGCGGGCGCTCGAGGAGACCCGGGGCGACCTCGAGGCTGCCCGGAGGCTCCTTCGGGAGCGCGGGATGGCCTCCGCCGGCAAGCGCGCCGGACGAGAGACGACCGAAGGATGGGTCGCGTTCCGGATCGACGGAGCCGTCGGCGCCATCGTCGGGGTCGGCTGCGAGACGGAGCCCGTCTCGAGGAACGACGAGTTCCGCGCGTTCGTCGAGCGCGTCCTCGAGGTGGTGCTCGAGGAGGGGCCTGCTGCCGTCGAGCGCCTCGAGGAGGAGCGCCTCGAGGTCATCGGGAAGCTCGGCGAGAACGTCGTCGTCGCGGGCGCGGAGCGGTTCGACGTGCCTGCCGGGCATACGCTTGCCGCGTACGTCCATCCGCCGGCGGAGAGGATCGGCGTGCTCGTCGAGCTGCGGGGCGGCACGACAGAGCTCGCTCGGCAGGTCGCGATGCACGTCGCGTTCGCCGCGCCGGAGTGGCGAACGCGGGAGGAGGTACCGGCTGAGGTCCTCGAGCGGGAGCGCTCGATCTTCGCGAACTCGGACGAGGTGCGCTCGAAGCCGGAGGCGGCACGTGCGAAGATCGTGGACGGTATGCTCGCCAAGCGGTTCTTCGCCGCCACGCCTGGAGGCGTCCTCGTCGACCAGGCGTGGATCCATGACGCTTCGAGGACGGTCGGCGAGGCGCTGGCCGAGGCGGGCGCTTCCGTCGAGCGCTTCGCGCGGGTCTCCGTCGCAGGATCGTGAGCACGAAGACGCACGAGGTGGTCGAGCGCCCAGCCGCGCGGACGGCCCCCTTCAAGCGGGCGCTC
>JAVQXS010000124.1:0-5282 GCA_033578065.1 Thermoleophilia bacterium | reverse complement strand
TGCCCGCCGAGAGGGAGCTCCACTCATGGCCCGCTTCGTCCTCAAGCGCCTCGGGCTCGCCGCGATCACGCTCGTGCTCCTGAGCGTCATCGTGTTCGCGATCTCGACCATCCTCCCCGGCGACGTCGGGCGGGCCGTGCTCGGTCCGTTCGCGAGCCAGGAGTCGGTCGACGAGCTCAACGAGCAGCTCGGCACGAACCGTCCCATCGTCGAGCAGTTCCTCGACTGGGCCGGGGGCGTCGTGCGGGGCGACCTCGGCGACTCGCTGACGAAGGGCGCGCCCGCGACGGACTTCCTCTGGCCCGCGCTCGTGAACTCGCTCAAGCTCGCGCTCGTCGCCTTCCTCCTCTGCGTCCCGCTCTCGATCCTCGGCGGCGTCGTCGCCGCGCTCCGCTACGGGCGCGCGACGGACCGGTCGATCACCGTCGCCGGCATCTCCCTCGCGGCCATGCCCGAGTACGTCACCGGCATCGTCCTCATCCTCGTGTTCGCGATCTGGCTCGGATGGCTCCCCGTGACGGCCCAGCCTGAGGAGGGCGCGGGCCTCGTGACGCAGGTGAAGCACCTCCTCCTGCCCGCGATCACGCTCACGCTCGTCCTCTTCGGGTACATCGCCCGCATCACGCGCGCCGGCGTCATCGAGGCGCTCGAGTCCGACTACACGAGGACGGCGTACCTCAAGGGCCTCCCGTCATCGGTCGTCATCTTCAAGCACGTGCTCCGGAACGCGCTGCCGCCCACCATCGCCGTCGTCGCCGTGCAGATCGGCTACCTCGTCGGCGGCCTCGTCGCCGTCGAGTACCTCTTCAACTACCAGGGCATCGGCCTCTTGACGCTCGAGGCGGCCCGGCAGAAGGACCTCCCGCTCCTCACCGCGGGCGTCCTCGTCATCGGGATCGTCTACCTCGTCGTCACGCTCGTCGCGGACATCCTGTACGCGTTCTTCAACCCGCGCATTCGCTTCGGAGGGGCCGCCGAGTGACCTCCTTCACGGCTCCGTCGGCGCCATCCGCGAGGAGCGAGGCGCGCGCCGCTCGCGCCGAGCGACTCCGACTTCTCCTCCGCTCGCCGACCGTCGTCATCGGCCTCATCGTCATCGGGTTCTGGATCGTCTGCGCGCTCGTCCCGGGCATCGCTCCCCACGACCCGATCTTCGACAACACGTTCACGCCGAACCTCCCGCCCGAGTGGGGCCACCCTTTCGGCACCGACACGAACGGTCGCGACGTGCTCTCCCGCGTGCTCGCAGGGTCGCGCGACATCCTCATGATCGCTCCCGCTGCATCCCTCATCGGCATCGTCCTCGGCACGACGATCGGCCTCGTGACCGGCTACTTCCGCGGCGTCGTGGACGACGGCGTGAGTCGGATGGTCGACGCCGTCCTCTCGCTCCCGCTCATCGTCACCGCCATCCTGCTCGTCACGGTGCTCGGGACGTCGGGCAAGTGGGTCGTGGCGGTCACGATCGGCGTCATCTTCGCGCCCGTCGTCTCGAGGACGGTCCGCGCGGCCGTGCTCGCGGAGGCGGAGCTCGACTACGTGCAGGCAGCAAGGCTGCGCGGGGAGCGCTCGCTCTACGTCATGTACTCGGAGATCCTCCCCAACGTCCTCCCGGTCATCGTCGTCGAGTTCACCGTCCGGCTCGGGTACGCGATCTTCGCCGTCGCGACGCTCGGCTTCCTCGGGTTCGGGGTCGCCCCCCCGTCGCCGGATTGGGCCGCGCAGATCAACCAGTACTGGACGCTCATCGATCCGTACTGGTGGATGACGTTCTTCCCAGCGCTCGCGATCGCGAGCCTCGTCGTCGCCGTGAACCTCGTCGCGGACGGCGTGCGCGAGGTGTATGAGCGGTGAGCGCGACGACGACGTCCACCGCGCTCGAGGTCGAGGATCTCGAGGTCGTCTACCGGGTGCGCGGCATCGACCGCCCGGTTCTCAGGAGGATCTCGTTCTCGATCGAGCACGGCCGCTCGTACGGGCTCGTCGGCGAGTCGGGCTGCGGGAAGTCCACCGCCGCGCTCGCGATCGTTCGCTACCTGCCGCGCAACGGTCGCGTGACGGGGGGCTCGATCTCCGTGGCCGGACGGGACGTGCTCGGGCTCCGGGGAGGGGATCTGCGCGACTACCACGCGCGGTCCGTGTCGATGGTCTACCAGAACCCCGGAGCCGCCCTGAACCCGTCAATGCGCATCGGCCAGCAGGTCGCGGAGGCCTTCACTGCGCTCGGGGCTCCTCGAGGTGAGGCTGCCGAGCGCGCGCGCGAGGCGCTCGTGCGGGTGCAGATCGCGGATCCGGAGTCGGTCCTCTCACGCTTCCCGCACCAGCTCTCGGGCGGGATGCAGCAGCGGGTCGTGATCGCGATGGCGCTCGCGAAGGATCCCGCCCTCCTCATCCTCGACGAGCCCACGACCGGCCTCGACGCGACGGTCGAGGCGGAGGTGCTCGACCTCGTGGCGCAGCTGCAGGCCGAGATCGACACCGCAGTGCTCTTCATCAGCCACAACCTCGGCGTCATCTCGAAGATGTGCGACCGCGTCGGCGTCCTCTACGCCGGTCGGCTCGTCGAGGAGGGCCCGGTCGAGGAGGTGCTCCAGAATCCGCGGCATCCCTACACGGTCGGGCTGCTGCGCTGCATCCCGCGCGGCGGTGTCCGGAAGGACCACGGGCGCCTCGACACGATCCCGGGCTTCCTCCCCGCGCTCGGCGAGGAGATCTCCGGTTGCGTCTTCGCCGAGCGCTGCGGCCTCGCCGACGATCGCTGTCGGGCGGAGGAGCCTCCGCTCGCGACGACGGGCACGGGCCACGTGAGCCGGTGCTGGTACCCCGAGCGGGCTCGCGAGCTGCCGCGCGAGGAGGCCGTCGACCTCGAGCTCCCCGGCGTCGATCGGAGGGGCACGCCGCTCGTCGAGGTGCGCGAGCTGTCGAAGGTCTTCCGCGAGCGTGGCCACGACGTGCACGCGCTCGCCCAGGTGTCGCTCGCGATCTGGCCGGGGGAGACGCTCGGGCTCGTCGGCGAGTCCGGGAGCGGCAAGACGACGCTCGCGCGGACGCTCCTCGGCATCGTGCCCCCGAGCGCCGGAACGGTCACGCTCGCGGGGAACGAGCTGCCGGCTCGCTACCAGAGACGCTCGAAGGACGAGCTGCGCGCGCTCCAGATCGTCTTCCAGAACCCCGACTCGGCGCTCAACCGCCGGCACTCGGTGCGCCGCATCCTCCTCCGCGCGCTGCGGAAGCTCGCAGGGCTGACCGGCCGCGCTGCCGAGGAGCGGGTGCGCGACCTCGCGAGCCGCGTCCGCCTCACCGAGCGGACGCTCACGCAGAAGCCGGTGCAGCTCTCGGGCGGGCTCAAGCAGCGCGTCGCCATCGCGCGCGCGTTCGCCGGCGACCCGCAGCTCGTCGTCTGCGACGAGCCGACCTCCGCGCTCGACGTCTCCGTGCAGGCGGCGATCCTCAACCTCCTCGTCGAGCTCCAGGCGGAGAAGCGGGTCGCGTACCTCTTCATCTCCCACGACCTCGGCGTCGTCCGCTACATCTCCGATCGCATCGCCGTCCTCTACCTCGGCCGCCTGCAGGAGGTCGGCCCAGCCGACGTCGTCTTCGAGGGCCCGCACCATCCCTACACCGAGGCGCTCCTCTCGGCCGTGCCGACGATCGACGGGGGCGGCCGCGAGCGGATCAAGCTCGAGGGCGAGATCCCGAGCGCCTCCTCCCCACCCACGGGCTGCGTCTTCCACACCCGCTGCCCACGGAAGCTCGGGCCCGTGTGCGAGGAGCGCGAGCCATCGCTCGTCGAGGTCGAGGAGGGACACCTCCTGCGCTGTCACATCCCGATCGAGGAGCTGCGGCGCCTCCAGGGGAAGGAGAGGGCTACGGCGTGAGGATCCGAGGGGTCGTTCTCGAGCGGACGGGAGGGCCGCTCACCCTCTCCGAGCTCGAGCTCGAGCCGCCCGGGGCCGGAGAGGTGCTCGTCCGGCTGGGGGCGAGCGGCGTCTGCCACTCGGACTGGAACGCGGTCGACGGCACCGCCGAGACCCGCTGCCCGGCGGTCCTCGGGCACGAGGGAGCCGGCGTCGTCGAAGCCGTCGGCGCAGGCGTGACCCGGGCCGCGGTGGGCGATCACGTCGCGCTCTCGTGGGCCCCCGCATGTGGCGACTGCGAGGAGTGCCTGCGCGAGCTGCCCCAGCTCTGCTCTGCGGTCTGGCCGGCGATGGCGACGGGAGGCCTCCTCGACGGCAGGCCCAGGCTCGCCCGCGACGGCGAGCCCGTCTACCACTACTCCCTGCTCTCGACCTTCGCCGAGGCCTGCGTCGTCCCCGAGCGCTCGTGCGTGCGGATCCCGCGGGAGGTTCCCCTCGACGTGGCGGCGATCGTCGGCTGCGCCGTGACGACCGGCGTAGGCGCCGTCTGGCGGACGGCAGGCGCTCGGCCCGGCGAGCGGGTCGCCGTCGTCGGCTGCGGCGGCGTCGGCCTGTCCGCTCTCCTCGCGGCCGTCGCCGCCGGCGCAGATCCGGTCGTCGCCGTCGACGTCGCGCCCGAGAAGCTCGAGCTCGCCCGCTCGCTCGGAGCGACCCACGTCGTCGGCTGGCAGGGCTCGCCGGAGGAGACCGCGGCGGCCGTCCGAGACGAGACGGACGGCGGTGTCGACTACGCGATCGAGGCCACCGGGCGGCCGGAAGCGATGCTCGCCGCGTTCCTCGCCACGCGGCCCCGTGGCGCCGCCGTGCTCGTCGGCATCGCGCCCCCCGACGCGGTGCTGTCGCTCCCTGCCCTCACCATTCCCCGCATGGAGCGCCGGGTGCTCGGGTCGATCTACGGCTCCTCGAGGCCAGAGCGCGACTTCCCGCACCTCCTCGCGCTCTACCGAAGCGGCCGGCTCCCGCTCGAGCGGCTGATCACGCATCGCCTCCCGCTCGAGGAGGCCGAGCGCGGCTTCGAGCTCATGCGGTCGGGGCAGGCGATCCGGGTGGTGCTCGAGCCGTGACCCTCGACGAGCTCGACGGACGGATCGGCGAGGGCTGGTCGGGCGAGCCGCCGAACGGCGCTCACGTCAACGTCGTGCTCGCCCGCCGGGGGAGCCCCACGGCAGCAGCGGTCCTCTCGATGCTCGCGCATCCCTCGCCCGGCCACACCCCGGTGCTCGTCTGCGTCGGGCCGACCCAGGCCGCGTACGAGCCCGTCTGGCCGCCGACGCTCATGATGAACAAGGCGACGGCGCTCGACGACCGCTCGCAGACGCTCACCTGGGGTGCCGGCCAGCTCGGGGTCGGCCAAGGCGTGCTCGA
>JAVQXS010000123.1:0-5292 GCA_033578065.1 Thermoleophilia bacterium | reverse complement strand
GCCTCGTCGAGGAGCGTCCGCACCGCTCGGCTCAGCACCGCGAGGTCACCCGAGTCGAGACGGACGCCCCGAAGCCGATGGCCCTCGGCCGCAAGCTCCTCGGCGACCGCGATCGCCGTCCTCGTCCCCTCGATCGTGTCGTACGTGTCGACGAGGAGAATCGCGTCGTCCGGGTAGGCCCGTGCGAAGGCGCGGAAGGCCTCGAGCTCGTCGGGGAACGCCTCCACGAAGGAGTGCGCCATCGTTCCCGAGATCGGGATCCCGAGCTTGGCTCCCGCGAGGACGTTGCTTGTCGCATCGAAGCCGGCGAGGTAGCTGGCCCGCGCGACCTTGAGTCCCGCCTCCCCCCCGTGCGTGCGGCGGAGCGAGAAGTCGACGAGGCGAGCTCCTCCGGCAACCTCGACCGACCGCGCCGCCTTCGAGGCGATGAGCGTCTGGAGGTGGATCTCGTTGAGGAGCATCGTCTCGACGAGCTGCGCCTCGAGGAGCGGCGCGGTGACCTCGAGCAGCGGCTCGTTCGGGAACACCGCCGTCCCCTCGGGGAGGGCGCGGACGCTCCCGGAGAAGCGGAGCTCCTTGAGGCGCTCGAGGAAGCGCTCAGAGAAACGGCCGCTCCGCTCGAGGAAGGCCACCTCGTCGTCCTCGAAGCGCAGCGTCTCGAGGTAGCGGAGCGCATCCTCGAGACCCGCGGCCAGCGCGTACCCCCAGCCGGGGGGGAGCGTGCGGAAGAAGAGGGAGAACGTCGCCTCCCGATCGGCGAGGCCCTCGCGCACGTAGGCCTCGCCCATCGTGAGCTCGTAGAGGTCGACGAGGAGCGCGCTGTGCGGACGATCGGGCGCCGCTCGTGCGGTCATCCCCGTCGTCGTCACGCGGACGCGAGCTCGAGCTCGAGACAGGCATCTCGGGCGGCGTCCGCGACCTCGAGCTGCGCCTGCGAGGGCTCGACGGTGGAGAATCGCCGCTGGAGCTCGAGACCCGGACGAGCGACGAGCGCTGCGAGCGCTCGCCCGGGGTTGCGCGCAGCCCAGGCGTGGAGCTCGACCGCTCCGCCGACCGCGAGCATCGTCGCCGCCGCGCGTCCGATCCGGCGCCAGCCCCTCGGCAGCCGGGCGGCGAGGACGTGCGCGGCGAGCGTCGCTGCCAGGAGCGGAGCGACGAGCTGGGAGCCACAGCGGGGGTGCTCCCTCGGCGCCCGATCCCCGCCGCGCTCGTACGTCCCGATCGAGACGTGCTCGGCGCCGTGGTAGGCAGCGAGCTCCGTGCCCCGGAGCGCGAGGACGGCGGGAAGCGCCCCGAGGACGGCTGCTGCTGCCTCCCGTGCGGGCGACCCCGACCTCGCACGGAGCGCCCTCGCTCCGACGGCGGTCAGCGCGATGCCTGCGAGGACGGCGGGACGCTCGAAGGCAAGGCGTGCCTCGGGGAGCGCCCGCCGCACGACCGGCAGGAGCGCAAGCGCGTCAGCGAGCGCGAGCGGCCCTCGGAGGAGCGGGGCACGGCGGCGCAGCTCCCGCGCGAGCACCGGCTTCCGCCCCGACGCCACGTGGAGCTTCCCGTCCTCGCCTCGGATGGCGCAGGCCCAGGAGGTCGGGCCGTGGACGAGCACGCCGTTCTGGAGCGCCATCCCGCCCAACCTCACCGTCGGCTCTGCCATCGCTCAGACCTTACCCGCGAGCTCGCGCAGCGCCCGCTGGAGCTCGTCCGCCGCGGGACCGCGCGAGACGGCGACGCGGTCGATCTCGACGAGCGGCATGATCTCCCGCACGGACGAGGAGGTGAACGCCTCCTCGGCCTCGAGGAGAGCCGCGAGCGGATAGGCACCCTCCTCGACGCGGTAGCCGCACGCAGGCGCGAGCTCGAGGAGGGCGGCGCGCGTGACGCCGGCGAGGATCCCGAGATCGAGCGCAGGCGTAAAGAGCGTCTCGCCCGCGCGCCACCAGACGTTCGTCACCGTGCCCTCGAGCACGATGCCCTCGGAGTCGACGAAGATGGCCTCCTCCGCTCCCCGCCGCTTCGCCTCCGCCTCGGCAGCCATGTTCACGGCGTAGCTCGTCGACTTCACGCCGGGGAGGAGCCAGGGCGCCGACGCCCGGAAGCCGAGGAGCGAGATGGCGCGCGCACCCCGCGCACGCACGACCTCGATCCACTCAGGTACGTCGCTGAGGAGCGCGAGCCCGAGCGGGCTGCCGCCCTCCGGGCCGCCCGTCCAGACGAGGCGGAGGACCGTATCACGGTCTCCCTCCTCCGGGAGCACGAGCGCCGTCGCCTCCTCGAGCGCGCCGCGGTCGAGCGGCGGCAGGCCCATGCTGCGCGCGGACGCTGCGAGCCGATCGAGGTGGGCGTCGAGTCGGAAGGGGGTCGTCCCGTAGACGCGGATCGTCTCGAATGCGGCCCGGCCGCGGAGGATCGCGTCGTCGTCCGCCCGCAGGACGGGCTCGCGCGGCTCGACGCGCCCGCGCCCAGTCACGGCGAGCGCGAGGAGCGTCACCGAGCGGCTCCCACGGCCACGTCGGCGCCGAGGAGAGCGAGGAGCGGCGCTGCCTTCGTCCACGACTCGGCAACCTCGACCTCCGGCTCCGAGTCCCAGACGATGCCGCCTCCGACCCAGAGGTGGATCCGCCCCTCGGCGATCGCGAGCGTCCGGATCGTGAGCGCGAGCTCGAGGTCGCCGGTTCCGTACACGTACCCGAGCGCTCCCATCGACGCCCCTCGGCCGACGGGCTCCAGGGCGGCGATGAGGTCGACCGCGGCGATCTTCGGGGCGCCGGTCACCGAGCCGCCCGGGAAGGTCGCCTCGAGGAGCTCCGCCAGGCCGACCCCCTCCCGCAGCCTGCCCTCGACCGTCGAGACCATGTGCGCGACGCCCGCGAGCTCGCGCGTCACCATGAGCTCCGGCCACCGCACGCTCCCGGCCTCGCAGACCCGGGAGAGGTCGTTGCGCTCGAGGTCGACGATCATCAGGTGCTCGGCCGCGTCCTTCGCGGAGGCCGCGAGCTCGCGCGCCCCTCCCCGAGGCCGCGTGCCCTTGATCGGCATCGTGCGGACGACCCGGCCGCGGCGAGCGAGGAAGAGCTCGGGCGAGGCGGAGACGACGGCCCACCCGCTTCCGACGAAGGGGCGAGGATGGAGCGGACAGAGGTCGCGGAGGGCGTCGGCGACGGCGACGGCGTCCCCGGCGAACGGCGCGGAGAGGTGCTGCACGAGGTTCACCTGGTACACGTCGCCGCGGGCGATCGCCGCGCGCACTGCCTCAATCGCCGCGCAGTACTCGCCGTCTGTCCACGTCCGCTCCCACGGTCCTACCCGAGCGCGACCCGACCGAGACGGACGCAGGGGACGCGGAGGAGCGTCGACGATGCGGGCGGCCGCAAGCGGGAGGGCGTCGCACGGCTCTCGCGGAGCCGCGACCGTGTCGCGGCGGGTGGTCGCTGAGAGCCCGTACCCGAGGAAGACCTCCGCCACGAGCGCCTCCCCTCCCGGCACGAAGAAGCCCCGCTCGCGCAGCCACCCCTCGAGGCGCGTGAAGGCGCCCTCGGCCTCCCAGATCTCGAGCAGCTCACCCATGCACCGACGCCGCGACGAGCTCGGCGAGCTCCCGGTACGCGGCTCCGGGATCCTCCTGCCAGAAGATCGCGCTCCCGGCGACGAGGAGGTCGGCACCCGCCGCGCGCGCCTGACCGATCGTCTCGGCGTTGATCCCTCCATCCACCTGCACGCGGATCCCCGCCGGGAGGAGGGAGCGCAGCCGAGCGATGCGGTCGAGCGCCTGGGGCTGGAAGCGCTGTCCGGAGTACCCGGGCACGATCGACATGCAGAGGACGAGGTCGGCGCCCTCCGCCGCAGCGACCGCGACCTCGATCTCGGTGCCAGGATTGAGCGCGATCCCGACACCGAGGCCGAGCTCGCGGGCGTGCGCCGTCGCGCGGCTGGGATCCTCGCAGGCCTCGACGTGGAAGGTGACGCTGTCGCCGCCGGCCCGCGCGACTGCCTCGAAGTGCCGTTCAGGCTCGACGACCATGAGGTGGCAGTCGAGCACGCCGCCCCAGGCGTGGACGAGCGGCGCGATGGAGCCGAGGACGATCGGGCCCATGGTGATCTCGGGGACGAAGCGTCCGTCGCCAACGTCGAAGTGGAAGATCCGGGCTCCTGCCTCGACGAGCGTCTCGATCTCCTCGCGGAGACGGGAGAGGTCGGCGGCGTAGAGCGACGGCTCGACCTCGACCTCGCGCGCCCACGTATCCCACGCCATGCGCGCACGGTAACCGGACCTGCTCGCGTGGGCGCTAGGGTCCGCGAGCGTGGAGCGCGAACGCGCCGAGCGGGAGAAGCGCCTCGCGGCGGAGGCTGCCGCGGCGCTCGTCGAGGACCGCATGACGGTCGGTCTCGGGACGGGCTCGACTGCGTCGTACTTCATCGCGGCTCTCGCTGCCCGGGCGCTCGACATCCGCTGCGTCGCCACCTCGCCAGCGAGCGAGGAGCAGGCCGTGCGCCTCGGGCTGCGGGTGGAGCGCTTCGACGCAGACGGCGCGCCCGCGCGCCTCGACCTCGCGGTCGACGGTGCCGACCAGGTCGCGACGGACGGCTGGGTGGTGAAGGGAAACGGCGGAGCGCACACGCGAGAGAAGATCGTCGCCGCAGCGGCAGAGCGGTTCGTCCTCATCACCTCCTCCGACAAGCTCGTCGAGCGGCTCCGACCCCCCGTCCCGCTCGAGCTCCTCGCCTTCGGCGTCGAGGCGACGATCGCCCGCCTCCGCGAGGTCCGCCGGCGGGACGCGCCGCGGACGCCGGATGGGGGCATCCTCGCCGACTGGGTGGGGCCGGTCGAGGACCCACGAGAGCTCGCCGCTCGCCTCTCCTCGGAGCCCGGCGTCGTCGACCACGGGCTCTTCCCGCCCGAGCTCGTCAGCGAGGTCATCGTCGGTCGCGACGACGGCGTCGAGCGGCTCGTCCGCTGAGGCGAGGCCCAACACGACGGGGCGTGCGCGGAGCGCGTCGTGTCCGTCAGCCGGAGAGGAGGCGGCGCGCGGCGAAGCGGAGCATCTCCACACCGAGCTCGAGGTCGTCGATCGCGATCCGCTCGTTCGCCGAGTGGACGAGGGTGACGGCGAGCTCGGACGCCATCGCCTTGATCGGGAAGAAGCCGTACGCCACCGTGCCGAACGCCTCCCGTAGGTAGTGGCTATCGGTGAAGCCTGGGCAGGCGATGGGGACGAGCGTCGCGCCCGGCTCGATGCCCGCGGTGAACTCGGCGAGGGCGCGCCAGAGCGGCGTGTCGAGCGCCGAGCGCGTGCCCCC
>JAVQXS010000122.1:0-5304 GCA_033578065.1 Thermoleophilia bacterium | reverse complement strand
CGCCGACCGTAGAACTCCCGCGCGTAGAGCTCGGCGGCGCGCTCGTCCGGGGCTCGGAAGGAGCCGGCGTGCTCGAAGGGCTTCCCCTTCCGCTCCTGGCGGAAGACCTCGAAGACGAGGTCGGGCATCACGCCGCCTCCGCGAGGACGACCCGCGCGACCCACTCGACCTCGGCGCGCGAGAGCCTCCGGAACGCGATCCGCTCCTGCGAGGCGGGCCCGTGCCCGCTGACGACCGCCATGAGCTTGTCCCAGTCGGGCTCCGTGTACTCCCAGACGCCGTCCTCGCGCCGACGGAGCCTCGGGTCGGGGATCGTGAGCCCGATCTCGAGGATCTGCGGGACGTAGCCCTCGAGGAACTCCTGGCGAGCGGCCTCGTTCGCCTGGCTCTTGATCCGCCAGTAGTACATGGGATCCTCCTCGGCCGGGATCGGCGTGCCGTGGAACATCATGAGCGGCTCCCACCAGCGCTCGAGCGCCTCCTGGAGCATCTCCCGCTGCTCCTCGGTGCCGTTCACGAGCGCGAGCACGACGTCGCGACCGTGGAGGATGTGGAAGGACTCCTCCCAGCACACGCGCTTCATGATCCGCGCGTACGGGGCGTACGAGGTCTTGAGGAGCGCCTTCTGGGAGATGATGGCGGCCGCGTCGACGAGCCACGCGATGACGCCGACGTCGCCCCACGAGCGCGTCGGGTAGTGGAAGACGTTGTGGAACTTCGAGCGGCCGGCGAGGAGATCGTCGAGGCACGCCTCGCGCGGCTTGCCGAGATCCTCGACGATGCGGTAGAGGAGCTGCGCGTGCCCGACCTCGTCCTGGATCTTCGCCGTCAGCGCGAGCTTCCGCTGGAGGGTGGGAGCGCGGAGGATCCAGTCGCGCTCCGGGAGCACGCCCATGAGCTCGGAGTTCGCGTGCATCTCGATGAACTTGATGAGCCGCCTGCGGTACTCGTCCGGCATCCAGTCCCTCGCCTCCACCTGCCCGCCGGACTGGACGTACTCGACGAACTCCTCGGTGCGCTCGTCCACGTTGCCTCCCTACCTACCGGTCGTTAGCATCGTAGAGCATGACACAACGGCGTGCCGAGCTCGCCCGCGCCGCCGCGCGGCTCTTCGCCGAGCGGGGCTACCACGGCACCTCGATGGGCGACCTCGCGGAGGCGATGGGCGTCCAGAAGGCGTCGCTCTACTCGCTCACCGGGTCGAAGCAGGAGCTCCTCTCCGAGGCCGTGCGCGCCGGGGCGGAGGCGTTCCACGCCGCGCTCGACGAGGTGGACGAGCGCGCGAGCGCGGTCGAGCGCATCCGCCAGGCGCTCCGCGGGCACCTCCGCGTCGTCGCCGACCAGCTCGACGTCGCGACCGTCTTCATCCGCGAGTGGCGCTACCTCGAGGGAGACCTGCGGGACGCGTTCCTCGCCGAGCGCAGGCGCTACGAGGAGCGCTGGCGCGAGCTCTTCCGCGAGGGGGTCGAGCGCGGCGAGCTCCGGACCGACCTCTCGCCCCAGGACGCGGCGCTCCTCGTGCTCTCGGCCGCGAACTGGGCGTACACGTGGCTTCCGCCGGGCGCGGACACGGACGCCCTCGCAGACCGCTTCGTCGCCATCCTCGTGGACGGGATCCGCGGCTACGCGACGCCGGCGTAGAAGGCGAATGCCCCGTAGCCGACGACGTGGCCTCGGTCGCCCGTGGCGTCGGCGGAGGTGCGCAGGTCGAGGAGCTCAGCCCGCCATCCGTGGCGGAGGGCGTGCTCGATGAGGCCGCGGAGCGCGAAGACGCCACAGGCGTCGCCGTCCCGGATCGCGTGCGGCTCGCGCCGGAGCACCGCGTCGGCGGTCTCCCGATCGCGGCGGCGGGCGAACTCGTCGGGGAGGTAGTGGCTCAAGTCGGTGGAGACGATCGCGAGCGCCTCGAGGGCGTCGAGGAGGCGGACGACGTCCCCCGGCACGCAGCTTCCGACGGCGACCGGGAGGATCTCGACCTTCGGGGGGCAGGCGCGTTGGAGGAAGGGGAGCTCGACCTCGAGCGCGTGGTCGCGGGCGTGTGGCTCGTCGTCGAGGAGCGCCCCGGCCTCGAGCGCGCGCTTCCGAAGCCGGGAGCTCACGCGCACCTCCCCGAGCGGCGTCCTCCAGGCGTCCGCTCCCGAGACGGCGAGCCCTGCGAGCGGGACGAAGTGCGACGGCCCGAGGAGGACGACGCGCTCGACCCCGGGCAGGAGGGCGAAGGCAGCTGCCGCCGTCGCCCCGGAGTACTGGTAGCCGGCGTGCGGAGCGACGAGCGCCCGCACCGGCGCGGGCCGCCTCTCCGCCTGCTCGAGGAGCCCATCGACCGCCGCGCGGAGCTCGTCTGGATCCTCCGGGTAGAAGGTGCCGGCAGCGACGGGCTCCCGGGTCATGCGGCGATGCGGACGGGGAGACGTCGTGAGCCCCAGGTGCCGGGGCGCTCCTCGAAGACGCCAGGGAGGGGCTCGCCGCAGCGTGCGCAGCGGCCGTCCTCGAGGCGCCAGGCGAGGAGCTCGTACCAGTCGCGCTCGATGAGCGCCTCCCCGCAGGCGTGGCAGGTCGTCGTCTGCCCCTCCCGGTCGTGGACGTTGCCCGTGTACACGTAGCGAAGCCCCGTCCCGAGCGCAATCCCCCGGGCGCGGGTGAGCGTCGCCGGCGGCGTCGGAGGACGGTCGCGGAGCTTCCAGTCGGGGTGGAAGGCGGTGAAGTGGAGCGGAACCTCCGGCCCCAGGCGCTCGAGGAGCCACTCGCACTCCGCTTGGATCTCCTCGTCGGAGTCGTTGAGGCCCGGGATGAGGAGCGTCGTGATCTCCACCCACACGTCCGTCTCGTGGACGAGGTACTCGAGCGTCTCGAGCACGGGGGCGAGGTGGCCGGCGCAGATCTTCGCGTAGAAGCTCTCGGTGAAGGCCTTGAGGTCGACGTTCGCGGCGTCCATGTGCGCGAAGAGCTCCTCGCGGGCGCCGGGGCTCACGTAGCCGGCGGTGACGGCGACGGTCTTGAGATCGCGCTCGTGGCAGGCCTTCGCCACGTCCACGGCGTACTCGAGGAAGATGACGGGGTCGTTGTACGTGAAGGCGACGCTCCGACAGCCGAGGCGGACGGCCGCCTCCGCGATCGCCTCGGGCGAGGCCTCGTCCGCGAGGGTGTCGACCTCGCGCGACTTCGAGATGTCCCAGTTCTGGCAGAACTTGCAGCCGAGGTTGCAGCCCGCGGTGCCGAAGGAGAGGACGGGCGTTCCGGGGAGGAAGTGGTTGAGCGGCTTCTTCTCGATGGGGTCGACGCAGAACCCGCTCGAGCGCCCGTACGTCTCGAGCACGACCTCGCCATCGACGCACGCGCGGACGAAGCAGAAGCCGCGCTGGCCCTCGTGGAGGCGGCACGCGCGCGGACAGACGTCGCACTGCGCTCGCCCGTCGGCGAGGCGGTGCCAGAACCTCGTCGGATGACGCATCGCGACCTCCTCGTCTCCATGATGCACCGCTGAGGTCGCCATGGGCAGGCTCCTCATCGTGAACCCCTTCGCCTCCGGCGTCGACGAGCACCGGCTCGAGGCCGTGCGACGCGCGCTCCCCCGCGACACCGAGGCGCGGCTGACGACCGCTCGAGGCGAGGCGACGACGCTGGCAGCCGAGGCGGGCGCGGTGGACGCGATCTACGTGCTCGGTGGGGACGGGACGTACAACGAGGTGCTGAACGGGATCCGCCGCGACGTTCCGCTCGGCTTCTTGCCCGGGGGCGGCACGAGCGTGCTCCCCCGTGCGCTCGGGCTGCCGCGGAACCCGGTCGAGGCCGCCCGTCGCGTCTGCGAGGGCCGGGCGCGGCGCATCTCCCTGGGGCGGGTCGAGGGACGCCGCTTCGGCTTCAGCGCCGGGCTCGGGCTCGACGCCGAGCTCGTGCGGCGGGTCGACGAGCTCGGACGCAGCCCTGACGGTCGCCGGCCGGGCGATACGGCGTTCGTGCGCGTCGCGCTCGAGCTCCTCGGAGAGCGGCACGCCCGCTTCGAGCCCGAGCTCGAGATCGAAGGCTTCGGCAGGGCGGCCTTCGTGCTCGTCGCGAACTGCTCGCCGTACACGTACGCAGGGCCGCTTCCCCTCGACCTCGTCCCCGGCGTCCGCTTCGAGGACGGGCTCGGCCTCCTCGCGCCGACGCGCCTCAGCGGTCGCGACCTCCTTCGGCTGCTCCGCCAGGCGCTCTCGGGCCGCGGGCTCGTCGGTCGCCCAGGGACGATCCACGCGGTCGATCTCGACCGGATCGTCGTCCGCTGCGACCGCCCGCTCCCGCTCCAGGTGGACGGCGAGGACGCAGGCGACGTGACGGAGGCCGTGTACGAGGCAGAGCGGGACGCCGTCACTGTCCTCGTCTGAGGTGTCGCCGTAGAATCGGAGACGATGAGCCAGGTGCTGCCGGCCGAGCGCGGGCTCCGCCGCGTCATCGGCGACGGGGCGAGCGTCCCCGACGGCGAGGTCGAGGGCCTCGAGCGGAACGACCTCCTCGCCCTCTACCGCGACCTCGTCTTGCTGCGTACGTACGACGAGCGCTCCGTCGTCTACCACCGCCAAGGGAGGATCGGGACGTACGCGATCTTCTGGAACCACGAGGCGATCCAGGCCGGCGCCGCCTTCGCGCTCGAGGAGCGCGACTGGATCTTCCCGAGCTACCGAGAGTCCGCCATCGGCCTCCTGCGGGGCATGCCGGTCGAGACCGTGCTCCACTGGTGGCGCGGGCACCTGGCCGTCTGGTGTAACCCGCTCGTCTGGAACGTCGCCTCGATCTGCGTCCCGATCGGGACGCACGTCCCGCACGCGGTCGGCTTCGCCTGGGGCTCGCGGCTCCGCGGCGAGGACCGGGTCGCTCTCGTCATCTTCGGCGACGGCGCCACCTCCGAGGGCTCCTTCCACGAGGCGATGACGTTCGCGGGGGTCATGAAGGCGCCCGTCGTCCTCCTCTGCAACAACAACCAGTGGGCGATCTCGACGCCGGTCTCGAGGCAGACGGCGGCGCCGACGCTCGCCGACAAGGCGATCGGCTACGGGATGCCCGGAGTCCGCGTCGACGGCGGTGACGTCCTCGCGGTCTACGAGGCGACGCGCGAGGCGGTCGCCCGAGCACGGGAGGGGGCAGGGCCGACGTTCCTCGAGGCGGTGACGTACCGGGCGGCCCCGCATGCGACGGCGGACGACCCGTCCCTCTACATCGACCCCGAGCGGGTCGCCGAGGAGCGGGAGCGGGAGTGCGTCGGCCGCTACGAGCGCTACCTCCGGCGACAGGGGCTCCTCGACGAGACGCGAGCGGCAGCGATCAAGG
>JAVQXS010000121.1:0-5314 GCA_033578065.1 Thermoleophilia bacterium | reverse complement strand
AGCGGATCTCGGGGTCCGCGATCCCGTGGATGGTGTGGGGGAGCGGGCGTCGGTTCTTCGCCAGCAGGACGAGCTCCTCGACCGCGAGCGAGGGCTCTCCCCGGCGGGACCGCGCGGGAGCGCCGACGACGCCGAGGATGTCACCGAGGTCGACGTCGACGGGACCTGCGCGGCTCTCGTCGCAGAGGAGCTGGATGCGACCCGAGCGGTCGACGAGATCGAGGAACGTCAGCTTCCCGTGACCGCGCCGCGCCATGACTCGGCCCGCGAGCCGGCGCCTCTCAGGCGACTCGGCGCCGGGCTCGAGCGCCGCTGCCTCCTCGCGGACGGCGGCGATCTCGTCCCGGTCGGGAAAGCGCTTCGGACCCGTCACGCGGGCCAGCCTACTCGTCCGAGCGACGAGAGAGCCCCCGAGGGGCGGCAGGCTCCGCGCGAGAGGAGAGCAGGGCGGTCGCTAGGCCGCCTTGATCTCGAGGATCTTGTACTTGATCGTGGCGCCGCGGGGCGTCGCGACCTCGACGACCTCTCCCTTCTTCCGGCCCATGATCGCCCGCCCGACCGGCGACTCGTTCGAGAGCTTGTTCTCGGCCGGGTTCGCCTCCGCCGAGCCGACGATGTAGTACTCGGTCGTCTGCTTCGCATCGACGTCGCGCAGGCGCACGACGGAGCCGATGGAGACGACGCTCGTGTCGATCCGCTTGCGGTCGATGACCTCCGCTCGCGCGAGCCGCTCCTCGAGCTGGGCGATCCGGTGCTCGAGCATCATCTGCTCGTTCTTCGCGTCGTCGTACTCGGCGTTCTCCGCGATCTCGCCGAACTCCCGCGCCGCGGCGATACGCTCGGCGATCTCGCGACGCTTCTCGGTGCGGAGAACCTCGAGCTCCGCCTTCAGTCGCTCGTAGCCCTCAGGAGTGAGGATCACATCCTTCACGACGCTGCCTCCGAAGATGGAACGGGGGGCCGGAGGGCCCCATCGACGGGCCGCATGGTACCCGCGCCCGGGAACGGCCGTCAACAGCGTGGGACTACCATGCAGGCTCCGTGCTCGACCTGCGCGAACCGTGGTGGATCGGGCCCGTCGAGGTGCCGACGCGGCTCGTGCTCGCGCCCATGGCGGGCGTCAGCGTGCAGGCGTTCCGGCGTCAGGGCCGGCGGTACGGCGCCGGGCTCGTCTGCTCCGAGATGGTGAGCTGCGCCGGCATCGAGCATCGCAACGAGCGGACGCTCGGGTACCTCCGGGTCGCCGCCGACGAGCACCCGCTCGCGATCCAGCTCTTCGGCTCCGATCCCCGCGCGATGGCCGAGGCAGCGCGCATGGTCGAGGCGGTCGGCGCGGACATCGTCGACCTCAACTTCGGCTGCCCGGTGAAGAAGGTCACGCGCACCGGGGCAGGCGCGCACCTCCTCGCGGAGCCGGACCTCGCCTGCCGGCTCGTGGAGGCCGCGGCGGGCGCGGTCGACATCCCGGTCACCGTGAAGATGCGTCGAGGCCTCCGGAACGGGTCGCGCGCCTGCCTCGAGCTCGCCCCGCGACTCGTCGAGGCGGGCGCAGCCGCGCTCACGCTCCACCCGCGCTCGGCGGAGCAGATGTACACGGGCGAGGCGGACCACTCCCTCACGGCCGAGCTCGTCGCGCTCGTCGACGTCCCCGTCGTCGCTTCGGGCGACATCACCTCGCGCGCCCGCGCGCAGGCGGTGCTCGCGGCGACCGGGGCGGCCGCGGTCATGGTCGGACGCGGCGCGCAAGGCAACCCGTGGATTCTGCGGGAGATCGTGGACGGAGCCCGAGCCGAGCCGACGCGCGAGGAGGTCGTCGCCGAGCTCGTCCTCTTCGTCCGCGAGGTCGTGCGCGAGCTCGGCGAGCGGCGGGCGACGGGCTTCCTGAAGAAGTTCTACGGCTGGTACCTCGGACGCGGCCGCTTCCCCAAGCCGTTCAAGCAGGAGCTGCTCGCGTTGCGCACGATCGAGGAGGTCGAGCGGCGCCTCCTCGCAGCAGCACCGGGAGCCATCCCGATCCTCGAAGCCCTCGAGGCGGAGATCCCCTCCGGCGAGGAGGTGACCCTCGAGCTCCCGATCTCGATCTACGGCGGCGGCTGAGCGCGAGGACGTCGCGTCGGATGGGCGCCGAGGTCAGCGATTGAGGTCCCAGACCATGCGCAGGCCGTCGAGCGTGAGGAATGGGTCGACGCGCTCGATCGTCCGCGAGTGCGGAGCGACGAGGTCAGCGAGTCCCCCGGTCGCGACGGCGGGCGCAGCGGCTCCGAGCTCCTCACGAATCCGCTCCACGATGCCGTCCACCTGGCCGGCGAAGCCGTAGACGAGACCCGACTGTAGGCCCCCGACGGTCGTCTTCCCGATGACCGTGGGCGGTGCGGCGTAGTCGACCGTCACGAGCCTGGCGGCGCGGGCGAAGAGCGCTTCCATCGAGATCTCGATCCCCGGCGCGATGACGCCGCCCACGTACTCCCCCTCGGGGGAGACGACGTCGAAGTTCGTCGAGGTGCCGAGGTCGACGACGACGACCGGCGCCCCGTAGCGGGCTCTCGCCGCGACGGCGTTCACGATCCGGTCGGGGCCGACCTCGCGCGGGTCGTCGTAGCGGATCGGGATGCCGGTCCTGATGCCGGGGCCGACGACGAGGAGCGGCGCGTGCGCCCACCTCCCGGCGAACCCCTCCCACTCGCGGACGAGCACGGGGACGGTGGAGGAGAGGCAGATCCCCCCGACGGCGTCGAGGTCGAGGAGGCCGGAGAGGACGACGCCGAGCTCGTCGGCCGTCCGGGAGCGCTCGGTGGCGAGCCGCCAGTGCTCATCGAGGGTCTCGCCGCGGAAGAGACCGAGGACGGTTTGCGTGTTCCCGACGTCGACGGCGAGGAGCACCGCGGCATTGTAGGGGCGTCCCGCCGCAGAACCTCGCCGGGCGCAGGCGCGGGCCTCTGCACTCGCATCCCTCGCGGCATAGGGCCGCGGCTCGTGCTCCGAAGGGACCGCTCTGCGGAAGTCGAGGCGCACCCTCTTCTTGAACGCTCGTCCAACTTCTGGTAGCCTCCGACCGTGGCTCCGATCACCGCTGCCGACGTCCTCCGGATCAGCGAGGGGTTCCACCCCGATCCGGCGCGCTCGCTCTCGCTGCACGCGGACGCGTACACCGACCCCAGGTGGCTCCAGGCCGACGTCGCGGGGATCTTCGCCCGCAGCTGGCAGTGGGTCTGTCACATCGAGGAGCTCGCCGAGGCGGGCTCCTACGTGACGGCAGCGATTGCCGAGATGCCGATCGTCGTTCTCCGTGGAGACGACGGCGCCCTGCGCGCCTTCTACAACGTCTGCAAGCACCGGGCACACGAGCTGCTCTCGGGCTCCGGAGTCGCGCGCAGCATCGTCTGCCCGTACCACGCGTGGGTGTACAGCCTCGACGGGAGGCTCCGAGGCGCGCGCCGTGCCGATCGGATGGACACCTTCGACGCGTCCGAGGTCTGTCTCGACCAGGTGCCGGTCGAGGAGTTCGGCGGCTTCGTCTACGTCAACCTCGACCCGAGCGCGCGACCGCTCGGAGAGCAAGCGGGCGATCTCGCCCTGGAGATCGAGCGCTGGGCCCCGGACGTCGCACGACTGACGCACGCGAAGCGCCTCACGTACGACATCAAGGCGAACTGGAAGAGCGTCATCGACAACTTCCTCGAGTGCTACCACTGCCACGTCGCGCACAAGGAGTTCGTCGAGCTCGTCGACATGGAGACGTACGAGGTGCGCACGTACGGAATCTGGTCGAGTCACTTCGCAGAGGCCGGCAAGCAGGAGAACGCCGCGTACGACGTCTCGAGCGCCACCGTCAACGTCCATGCGGTGTGGTGGCTGTGGCCGAACACGTGTCTCCTCCGGTACCCCGGGCGAGGCAACTTCATGGTGCTCCAGGTGCTCCCCGCGGGGGTCGACCGCACCCTCGAGACGTGGGACTTCTACTTCGAGACCCCTGAGCCCACTGACGCGGAGCGACAGGCGATCCGCTACATCGACGAGGTCCTCCAGCGGCAGGACATCAGCCTCGTCGAGAGCGTCCAGCGGGGCATGAGGACACCCGCGTTCAGCCAAGGCCGAATCGTCTACGACCCTGCGGGATCGGGTCTCTCGGAGCACGCCGTGCACCACTTCCACGGGCTCGTCCTCCAGGCCTACCGCTCCCTCATCGACATGGGCGACGCCCTCGCCGAGAGCGCTCCCGGGCTTGCGGCTGCCGCTCTCTCTGGAGAGTGACCTCGGAGAGGAGACCGCCCGCCCCTTGCGTCAAGGGGCGAGCGCGATCTCCTCGGTCCGCTTGACGGTCCGGTCGATCGAGGCTCTGTCGAGACCGAGGAGAGCGGTGAGCCACACCCCGTTCTGGAGGATGTCGATGTCGGTCGCCCGCCTGTCGCACTCGGCAGGCGCGAGCGTGGGTCGCGCGGCGCCGATGAGTGCGGCCAGACCCCTGCGGTACCGCTCCTGGGCTTCCGCGTTGATCTGGGCGAAGGTCTCGTGGGCTCGCGCGAGGGCCCAGAGCTGGAGGCGCAGCGACAGGTACTCGGTCGTGAGGAACTCGGGGTCGGCGATGCGCCGAAGAGCCGCTCGGACACGCTCCTCGGGAGGAAGCGCCGGATCGGGCTCGACGATCGTCATGTCCTGCTCCTCGATGTGGCGGAGCGCGGCCGCGATGAGGCTCTTCTTGTCTGCGTAGTAGTAGTTGACGAGGCCGAGAGCGACGTTCGCCTCGCGCGCCACGGCACGCATGCTGACGCCCGAGATCCCATGCCGCGCGAGGAGGGAGAGTGTCGCGTCGAGAATCGCGTTCCTCCTCTTCCCCCTCGCGGCAGGACGAGCGGTCGCTTCGGCCATGGTGGTCAGACTAGTGGTCGGCTCGATGTCCTGAGCCGTGCTCCGACCGCCGACGTGCCACGACGGCTCGGTCGCTCGGCTCAGGGGCCTCGCCCGATCGCGGAGACGGCGGCGCGGCGCCGGGCGACGGCCTGGCGAGGTCGGGCACGATCGCGATCGCCGCAGGGGAAAGCGTGCTCCTCGGCCGCCCTCAGAAGGGGTCGGCGTCGTCTCCCGGGAGCTGCTGGCCGATGCGCTCGGCGAGCGCCTCGGCGGTGAGCCGCGGCTCCTCCCCCTCGCCGCGGAGCTCCTCCACCGTCACATCCCCCGAGGTGTACACCTCGGCGCGGGGGATGATCCTGCTCGGGCGGTTCTTGTCCCACACCCACACCTCCTCCATCTTCAGGTGGAAGTACGGGTAGCTCGCCTGCGGGAGCGCCTCGAGCTCGAGCGCGTTGCTGAGGTGCGT
>JAVQXS010000120.1:0-5317 GCA_033578065.1 Thermoleophilia bacterium | reverse complement strand
GCGCGTCGGCTGCGACCGGTCGGCGACGTCCTCCTGAGGCTCCTCTCCTCTACCCGAAGCGGTGCTCCCGCTCGCCGCTCGCCGCCGCACGCGCGAGACGTCAGCCCTTGCGACCTCGGGCGACGGACGGGACGCACGGGGCGGCGGAGCTCACCCGACGCTCGGTGAGCTCCGCCGCTCTCCGGCGAGGTACCCCGGGAGCAGCCGCCTCCCGTCGGCGCGGTGTGTCCTCGGCGCTCCAGGGCCCCACGGCGGGAGCTACTAGGCCCGGAGGAAGGGCGTGACGGCCTTCGTCGCCTGGGCTGCGGTGAGGGCCTTCGGGAAGGCTGGAGCGGGGGCGAAGCGGCCAGCTGCGATCTCGCGCTGGAACGCGAGGTGCTGCGCCTCGTTCGCGCCGATCTGGGCGGCGACGCCCTTGAGCTCGTTCGACGCGAGAGCGGTCACCGCCCCGAGGTACGCGCCCACGAAGGCCGTCTCCAGCGCCTGACCGAGCTTCGCGATCGCTCTCGCGGAGCCGAAGGCGCCGCTCGGGTACGTGAAGCGGAGCCACTTTGGAGCCTCCGCGCCGAGAACGCCCGCGAGCGCCTTGTAGTGCGCTTGCTCGTTGCCGAGCGCCGCCCCCATGTACGCGAGCTCCTCGCCGCGGAACTGCTTCGACGCGATCGCCTTCCTGTAGAAGTCGATCGCGAGGAGCTCCGCCGTCGCTGCGAGCTTGGCGATATCGGTGTCGCTGGCAGGGGCGCCGAGCGCGCGACCCTCGGCGAGCGCGAGCAGGGATCCGCCTGCCACGAGAGCGAGACCGCCTCTCGCTCCGCGGGTGAGGAATGCGGCTCGCGTTGTCTGAACAGTGTCAGTCTGCACGGTGTCACCTCCCGGACGGTAGAACCGGACGTTGGAAGCTGCCCGAGGCAGCCCGCGTGCGACACGGCGTCGCAGCGCTTGCTATTCGGCGGCGGCCGACGTCCGGTTCGATCGGGAGAGGAAGCGAGCGACTGCCGCGGCGGTCTCCTCGAGCGCGTCCCAGAGCACGGTGTGCGCCCCGGGGACGGTCACCACCTCGAGCAGCTCGCCGAGAGCGGCGCGATGCGCGCCGAGCAGGTGGTCGTACGGCAGGTACGAGCGCTCGCCGAGGACGAGCAGGGTGGGGACGCGAACGCGCTCGAAGGGCGGTGGCGGCGATGCCATCTCCCCGAACGCAGCGACGACCGCCGACTGGCAGTAGCGGTAGCGCCAGCGTCCATCGTCTCCCTCCGCGAGGTGATGGCGGAGCTCCGTCTCGAGGAGCTCGCGCGGCGCCGAGTGGAGCTGGCTCTCGTCGTAACGGCGGTCGATCGCCTCGGCGAACGAGGTGTACGCGCGCTCTCTGCGAGCATTCTCGGCGGCGGTGAGGGCGACCTCTGGCGGCAGGAGGATCGCCGGGTCGAGGAGGACGAGCCTCGGCACGAGCTTCGGAGCACGCGCTGCGAGCTCGAGCGCGATGCGACCTCCGAAGGAGTGCCCGACGAGCGCTGCGGGCTCCGATCCGACGGTCGCTGCGACCGACTCGCAGTGAGCCTCCCGGCTCCAGGGCGGCTTGTAGGGGGAGGAGCCGTGCCCGAGGAGGTCGGGAGCGAGAACGCGGACGCGGGGCAGCCTCGCCGCGAGCTCGGCGAAGTGGCGGCCGTGGCTCGTGACGCCGTGGAGGCAGACGACGCGCGGCGCGCCCTCCGGCCCCCACGAGGTCAGGTGTAGCGCTCGTGCGGTCACCCGAGCGCCCCGTTGCGTCGGCGCGCCGTTGCTAGGCCGCCTCCTGTGGGCGGCGATCGAGGGCGCTGAGGGACTCGGGGACGAGCTCCTCGCGGTAGGCGTCGTCGATCTTCACAAGCGACCAGATGACGGTCCCCTCCTTGTCGATGAGGAAGGTTCCCCGATGTGGTGCGCCGGTCCGCTCGTTGAAGACACCGTACGCCTTCGCCACCGCGCCGTGCGGCCAGAAGTCGGAGGCGAAGACGTACTCGGCGCCGAGCTCGCGCTTCCACGCCTGACGCGCGGGCGACGGGTCGCAGGAGACGAGGACGACCTCCGTCTCCGCCTCCCGGAAGGCCTGGAGGTTCTCCTGGAGGTCGCGCGCCTCGTCCTCGCACACCGGGGTGAAGGCGAAGGGGTGGAAGACGAGGAGGACGTTCGAGCGGCCGAGGAAGTCGGAGAGCCGGACGCGCTCGTGTAGACGGACCTCGAGGTCGAAGTGGGGCGCGGCGTCACCTGTCCTCACGGTCATCCCCGTCTTCCCTCACGTCGCAAGCGGGCCGATAGTACCGCTGCCCACGGAGCTCCTCAGGGAGGTACGAGCGCGGAGCCGCCGAGGGGTCGTCGTGCGGGGAGACGTACCCGACGCCGTGGCCGCGAGCGCGCCTCGCCTCCGGGTGACCTGTGGAGCGGAGCATGAGCGGTGGTCGGAGGTTGCCGCGCTCGCGGACGTCTCCCCTCGCCGCCCAGATCGCCCTGGCGACGGCGTTCGACTTCGGCGCGCGCGCGAGGTAGATGGCCGCCTGCGCGAGGTTGAGCTCAGCCTCCGGGAGACCGACGAGCTCGAGCGCCTGCGCCGCGGCGACGGCGACGAGGAGGGCGTTCGGATCGGCGTCGCCGACGTCCTCCGAGGCGAGGATCACCATCCGTCGGGCGATGAAGCGAGGATCCTCTCCTGCCTCGAGCATGACGGCGAGGTAGTAGACGGCAGCGTCGGGATCCCCTCCGCGGAGCGACTTGATGAAGGCCGAGGCGACGTCGTAGTGCTGGTCTCCCCGACGGTCGTAGAGGAGAGGCCGCTTGCGCGCGGCGTCGAGGATGTGGCGCTCCTCGAGCGACACCCCCTCGGCGAGCGCCGTGCGGTGGGCGAGCTCGAGGATCTGGAGGGCCGCTCGGGCATCGCCGCCGGCGCGCTCGACGATCGCCCGTCGCTCGACCTGTCCGAGCGCGATCCCGAGCCTCGCGGCGCCTCGGTCGACGATGACGCCGAGCTCGTCCGCCGAGAGCGCGTGGAGCTCGAGGACCGTGCAGCGCGAGAGGAGCGCCGTGTTGACCTCGAAGTACGGGTTCTCCGTCGTCGCCCCGATGAGCGTCAGCAGGCCATCCTCGACCGCGTGCAGCACCGAGTCCTGCTGCGCCTTCGAGAAGCGGTGGATCTCGTCGATGAAGAGGATCGTGCGGATGCCGTGCGCGCCCAGTCGCTCCCGGGCGCGTCCGATGACCGCCCGGACGTCGTCGACGCGTGCGGAGACCGCCGACAGCTCCTCGAACGCGGCTCCCGTGCGGTTGGCGACGATGCGGGCGATCGTCGTCTTCCCGGTGCCGGGCGGGCCGAAGAGGATCATCGACGGCGGCCGATCCTCCTCGATCGCGAGCCGGAGCGCCGTCCCCTCGCCGAGGACGTGCTCCTGGCCGACGAGCTCCTCGAGCGTTCGAGGCCGCAGCCGGGCAGGGAGCGGAGCGTCCTCCTCCTGACGCTCGGAGGCTGCGGCGGCGAACAGGTCTCCCACGAGGGAAGTATGCTCAGGGGGTGACCGGGCAGGAGACCGAGGACTACTCGCAGCCCGTCCTCGCCGGCGACGCGCCCTCGGACTACGAGCGCTACCTCCGAACGGACGAGCTGCTCGCCCTCCAGAAGACGCCTGAGGAGTGGGTGCATCGCGACGAGCTCCTCTTCCAGGTCACGCACCAGTCGTCCGAGCTCTGGCTCAAGCTCGCGTGGAGCGACGCGGCCGAGGCGGCCCGGCTCGTCGAGGAGGGCGACCTCCCGGCCGCGCTGCGGCTCCTGCGCCGCGCGGCGCTCTGCCTGCGCTTCGTCACCGACCAGCTCGACATGCTCGAGCGCATGGATCCCTGGGAGTACCAGGAGATCCGCAAGGTGCTCGGACACGGCTCGGGCTTCGACTCGCCGGGGTGGAACGAGCTTCGGCGGGTGATCCCTCGGCTTGGGCACGCGTTCCACGAGGCGCGGCGCGCGGTGGGCCTTTCGCTCGAGGACCTCTACGTCCACGGCCGCGAGCACGAGGACCTCTACCAGCTCGCCGAGGCCCTCCTCGAGCTCGACGAGCGCGCGCAGCACTGGCGGATGCGCCACTACCAGGTCGTCGCGCGCACGATCGGGGACAAGGTCGTGGGCACCCAGGGGACGCCGGTCGAGCTGCTCGGCCGGCTCGTGACGAAGACCTCGTACCCGGAGCTCTGGGAGGTGCGGAACACGCTGACGGCGCGCTCGAAGGCGGAGCAGGCGGGCGAGGGTGGCTACTAGTCAGACGCGAAAGGCGCCGTCCTCGCTGCGCGAGGAGGTGACCGAGCTCCTCGTCGAGCTCCTGCGCGCCGACACCGTGAACCCGCCCGGGAACGAGATCCGGGCGGCGGAGGTGCTGCGCGCGTACTTCGAGCGGAATGGGATCGAGTGCTCGTACCTCGCGCGATCACCCGAGCGGCCGAACGTGCTCGCGCGGCTCCGTGGCGGCGACGGGCCAACGCTCTGCCTCCTCTCCCACACCGACACCGTCCTCGCCGATCCCACCGAGTGGGATCGCGACCCCTGGTCCGGCGAGGTGGTGGATGGAGAGATCTGGGGGCGAGGTGCGCTCGACATGAAGGGGCAGGTGGCGGCGTCTGCGGTCGCCCTCGCGTCGCTTCGCCGCGATGGGACACCGCTCGCAGGTGAGGTCCTCTTCCTCTCGGTGGCCGACGAGGAGGTCGGGGGCGTGGGCAGCGACGTCGGCTACGGGCTCCGCTGGCTCGTCGAGACCCACCCGGACGCCGTCCGCTGCGACTACGCGATCAACGAGGGCGGAGGCGAGCGGCTCTCGATCGACGACCGCGCCTTCTACCTCTGCGCGACGGCAGAGAAGCGCTCCTCCCCGTTCTACCTCCGGGTGCGTGGTCGCAGCGGCCACGCTTCCATGCCGGGAATCGCGGACAACGCGCTCGTGAGGGCTGCGCGGCACGTGACGGCGCTCGCCGAGCTCGAACCAGAGCCGCGGCTCATTCCCGAGACCCGGGCCTTCCTCGAGGCGGTGCTCGGCTACCTCCCCGAGCCGAAGGAGGCGCTCGCGGCGGCACGCTCGGTCTCGCCGCTCGCCGCCTCGGTGCTCGAGCCGCTGCTGGCCTTCACCCTGGCGCCGACGGTGATCGAGGCGTCGCACAAGCACAACGTCATTCCGGGGCTCTGCACGCTCACCGTCGATTGTCGCCTCCTCCCCGAGCAGGAGCCGACGGAGGTCGAGCCTCTCATCCGGGCCGCACTCGCCGACGGCGAGGTCGAGCTTGAGTGGGAGGCCGGTCTCGGGGGCACGCGCTCGGC
>JAVQXS010000119.1:0-5327 GCA_033578065.1 Thermoleophilia bacterium | reverse complement strand
GTTCCGGAAGGCGTCGTAGACGCTGCGATCCGCCGCTCCGCGGGCGATCTGGTAGGCGACGTAGAAGCCGAGCCAGATCGCGACCTGGAGAGCGAGGTGCGACCAGCCGCGCGGCAGCCGCCGCGACGTCTCCGCGACGAGACTCGTCATACGTCGATTCTACCGTCGCCCCGGTGCCGGGCTCTGCTGCCCCGGCGGCGCGGGAAAAGGGTGCCTCCGCTCTCGAGACGGTGGCCTGCGAGGGCGTCGCCGCTCGGCGAGGACTGTGCCCTGCACCGCACGCACCTGTCGCGATCCGGGCAAGGACGATCCGGGGAAGGATCAGCGCTCGTGATCGAGTGTGACCGTGGCTCGACTTGTGCTCATGCGTGAGCGACGGCCAAGGTCGAGGCGTGAGGACGCGGCAGGGGCTCACGGTCTGGGTCGCGCTCGCGACGGTGTACGTCGTCTGGGGCTCGACCTTCGTCGCGCTCGCCGTCGTCGTCCGCGACCTGCCGCCGTTCCTCGCCATGGCGATGAGACACCTCCTCGCGGGCGCGATCCTCCTCGCGATCGCGCTGCCGCGCCGAGGCGGCGACGGGGATCCCATCGGGAGGCGAGAGATGGTCGCCGCGCTCGCGGTCGGCGCCCTCCTCTTCGTCGGCGGGCATGGCGCGCTCGCGTGGGCGCAGCAGACGGTGCCAGCCGGCGTGGCCGCGCTCATCGTCGGGAGCACCCCGCTCTGGATGGCGCTCCTCGACCGCCTCGTCTTCGGCCGTCTCCTCCCCCTCTCGGCTGTGGCCGGGCTCGTCGTCGGCTTTCTCGGGCTCGCGCTCCTCGTGCATCCGAGGGGCGGAGCCTCGGTCGATCCGCTGGGCGCGCTCGCGCTCGTCGGGAGCGCCCTCTCGTGGGCCGCGGGATCGCTCTCGTCGAGGAGCGCGCCCCTGCCGACGCACCCGCTCGTCTCTGCCGGGCTCGGCTCCCTCGCGGGAGGGATGCTTCTGGCCGCGGTGGCAACGGCGTGCGGAGAGCTCGACGAGGCTCGCTGGACGGGCGAGGCGCTGCTCGCGCTCGGCTACCTCGTCCTCGCGGGGAGCCTCGTCGGTCTGACGGCGTACTTCTGGCTGCTGCAGGCTGCGCCCACCTCGCTCGTGGCGACGTACGCGTACGTGAACCCCGTCGTCGCGCTCGTGCTCGGCTCGCTCCTCCTCGGCGAGGCGATTACGTCGCAGATGGCCCTCGCCGGGCTCGCGATCGTCGCCTCGGTCGGGCTCGTCGTCCGCTCGGCCTCGTCCGCGACAGCCTCCGCTCGCGACGCTGCGCGCAGGAGGACGGACGCGAG
Organism: Thermoleophilia bacterium; assembly: GCA_033578065.1. Classification (GTDB taxonomy): domain Bacteria; phylum Actinomycetota; class Thermoleophilia; order Gaiellales; family Gaiellaceae; genus GMQP-bins7. Next base: position 4,006 of record JAVQXS010000119.1, on the reverse strand, counting down.
GCGACCGGCGATCGAGCCCGCTCGCTGACGGCCTACCCGCCGATGTACGACATCTCGACCTTGCGCAGCCGAGCGGTCTCCTCGGTGCGGAGCTCGGAGTAGCGATCGACCCGTCGCTCCCAGACGGCGCGGATCGCGGCCGCGAGCTCCTCGTCCGAGGCCTCCGAGCGGAGGAGTCCCCGGAGGTCGTGGCCACGAACGGCGAAGAGGCAGGTGTAGAGCTTGCCGTCCGCGGAGAGCCGGACTCGGGTGCAGTCACCGCAGAACGGTTGCGTGACGGAGGCGATGACCCCGATCTCCCCCTGTCCGTCGAGGTAGCGGTACCGCGTCGCCACCTCGCCGCGGTAGGCGGGCTCGACGGGCTCGAGCGGGAACTCGGAGGCGATCGTCTCGAGGATCTCGGCAGCCGGCGCCACCTCGTCGAGGCGCCAGCCGTTCGTCGCGCCGACGTCCATGTACTCGATGAAGCGAACGACGTGGCCGGTGCCGCGGAAGCGGCGGGCGATGTCGAGGATCGAGTCCTCGTTCGCGCCTCGCTTCACGACGACGTTCACCTTCACCGGCAGCCCGGCGGCGGCAGCGGCGTCGATCCCGGCGAGGACGCGCGCGACGGGGAAGTCGACGTCGTTCATCGCCCGGAAGACCTCGTCGTCGAGGGAATCGAGGCTCACGGTCACCCGGGAGAGCCCGGCCTCGGCGAGCGCCTCTGCCTTCTGCGCGAGGAGGGCGCCGTTCGTCGTCAGCGTGAGGTCGAGGTCGCCGAGCGCTGCGAGGCGGGCGATGAGGAGCTCGAGGTCGCGTCGGAGGAGCGGCTCGCCGCCGGTGATCCGGAGCTTGCGGGCGCCGAGCGAGACGAGAACGCGCGCCACCCGCTCGATCTCCTCGAAGGTGAGGAGCTCTCGCCTCGGCAGGAAGCGGTAGTCGCGCCCGAACACCTCCTTCGGCATGCAGTAGACGCAGCGGAAGTTGCAGCGGTCGGTGACCGAGATGCGCACGTCGCGCAGGGCGCGGCCGAAGGTGTCGAGGACCGCCATACGTGCAGGGTAGAGAATCGGGCGATGAGCACGAGGGGGCGCACGCTCCGTGCAGGTGCCGCACGCCGGGCGGCGGCCTGCCGGTCGCGGGTCGCGGAAGGAGTGGGAGCGCGGCTCCCGCTCCTCGCGCTCGTGGCGGTGACCGCAATCTGGGGCGTGACGTTCGTGCTCGTCAAGGACGCCCTCGTGCTCTACCCGCTCTTCGCCTTCCTCGCAGTGCGGTTCGCGATCTCGACCGTCGCGCTCGCTCCCTTCGCGGTCACGGCCTTGCGCGCGCTCCCCGCCCGTGGCTGGGTCGCCGGTGGCCTCGTCGGTCTCCTCCTCGCCGCTGCCTTCGGGCTCCAGACGGCTGGGCTCGAGCTGACGACAGTCGCGAGCACAGGCTTCATCACGGGCCTCTACGTCGTCTTCACCCCGATCCTCGCGCTCGCGCTCTTCGGCACCCCGGTGCCGCGTGCGCTCTGGCTGGCCGTCGCCTTGGCGGTCGCGGGGCTCGCGCTGCTGAGCGGCGTGCCCGAAGGCTCGACGATCGGGAACCTGCTCGTGCTCGCGAGCGCCCTCGCCACGGCCTTCCAGATCGCGGCGCTCGAGCGCCTGGCACCGCTCTACGGGGCCCGGGCTCTTACCTTCTTGATGATGGCGACGTCCTTCGTCGCCTTCACGGTCGTCGCGCTCGCGCTCGGCGACCTGCCGACGCCGCGCGGGTGGACGGTCTGGAGCGCGCTCCTCGCGACCGGTCTCTTCGCCGGCGCGCTCGGCTACCTCATCGCGACCTGGGTGCAGGCGCGGACGACCGCCGCGCGGGCAGCGCTCGTCTTCACGCTCGAGGCGCCCTTCGCGGCGCTCGCCGGCGTCCTGCTCGCGGGCGAGGTGCTCGGGGTGGGAGGCTGGGTCGGCTGCGCGGTGATGATGGCGGCGATCCTCGTCGCGGAGCCGGCTGCGGCGGACGCGCTGCGGCGGCGCGCCTTCGGTCGGCGGGTGCTGCGGTGAGCCCGACCTATCGCTGTGCGAGCGCTCGCTCGATCCGCTCCAGGCGTTCCTCGATGCTCCCCAAGCGCTCGTCCAGGCGCGGGTCGAGCGCCGCCTCGTGCGCAGCCTGCGCCCCCTCTCTACGCCGCTGCGCCTGCGTCACGAGCACCGAGGTGACGATGGCGGTGACGATCGAGATGAAGGTGATCGCGAAGACCATGACGATGCCGGCGACGAGGCGGCCGAGGGCGTCGGTCGGCACGTAGTCGCCGTAGCCGACGGTGGTGAAGGTGACGACCGCCCACCAGATGCCCGTGCCGACGGTCGGGAACGCCTCCGGGTCGATCCAGCGCATGAGGACGCCCGCGACGGTGCTGAGGGCGACCGTGAGGCCGGCGAGGGAGAGGAGGATGCGGTTCGATCCGACCGCACGCTCGATCCAGCGCGACTCGGCACGCAGCATGCGTGACAGAGGCGACACGAGCCAGGTGTTCGCCGAGCCGAGCGTGAGTCCTCCGTCATGATCTGCTATTATGCGACTCAGATTTTCGCGGGCAAGGGACTCAAGCATCGGAAGGAGCGAGCAGACTATGGCGAAGACGATCGGCATCGATCTCGGGACGACGAACTCCTGCATGGCCGTCCTCGAGGGCTCCGAGCCAACCGTCATCCCGAACGCCGAGGGCGGGCGCACGACGCCGTCGGTCGTCGCGTTCGGTCGGGACGGGCAGCGGCTCGTGGGGGCGCCGGCGAAGCGCCAGCAGGTGACGAACCCGAAGAACACGATCTTCTCCATCAAGCGGTTCATGGGCCGCAAGTACGACGAGGTCTCCGAGGAGATGAAGATCGTCCCCTACGAGGTCGTCAAGGGGCCGAACGACGACGTGCGCGTGAAGGTCGAGGGCCGCGAGTACGCGCCGCCGGAGATCTCGGCGATGATCCTCCAGAAGCTGAAGCGGGACGCCGAGGCGTACCTTGGCGAGACGGTGACGGACGCCGTCATCACCGTTCCTGCGTACTTCAACAACGCGCAGCGGGAGGCGACGAAGGACGCCGGCAAGATCGCCGGGCTCAACGTCCTGCGGATCATCAACGAGCCGACGGCGGCCGCGCTCGCCTACGGCCTCGACAAGGAGGGCGCCGAGCAGACGATCCTCGTCTTCGATCTCGGCGGGGGGACGTTCGACGTCTCCGTCCTCGAGCTCGGCGAGGGCGTGTTCGAGGTGAAGGCGACGAACGGCGACAACCACCTCGGAGGCGACAACTTCGACAAGGCGGTCGTCGACTGGATGACCGCTGAGTTCAAGCGCGATCACGGGATCGACCTCTCGCAGGACCCGATGGCGCTCCAGCGCCTGTACGAGGCTGCCGAGAAGGCGAAGATCGAGCTCTCCTCGACGATGACGACGCAGATCAGCCTGCCCTTCATCACCGCGACGCCCGAGGGCCCGAAGCACCTCGACCTCCAGCTCACGCGGGCGAAGCTCGAGGAGCTCACGCACGATCTCCTCGAGCGGACGGTCGAGCCGACGAAGAAGGCGCTCGCAGACGCTGGGCTCGAGCCCTCGGACATCGACCACGTCGTCCTCGTCGGGGGCATGACGCGCATGCCCGCGGTGCAGGAGAAGGTGCGCCAGCTCATCGGCCGCGAGCCGCACAAGGGCGTGAACCCGGACGAGGTCGTCGCCGTCGGCGCAGCCATCCAGGCGGGCGTCCTCAAGGGCGAGGTGAAGGACGTTCTCCTCCTCGACGTCACCCCGCTCTCGCTCGGGATCGAGACGAAGGGCGGCGTCTTCACGAAGCTCATCGAGCGGAACACGACGATCCCGACGCGGAAGTCGGAGATCTTCACGACCGCCGAGGACAACCAGCCCTCGGTCGAGATCCACGTCGCCCAGGGCGAGTCGGAGATGGTCGCCTTCAACAAGACGCTCGGGAAGTTCCAGCTCGTCGGCATCCCGCCCGCGCCGCGCGGCGTGCCGCAGATCGAGGTCACCTTCGAC
>JAVQXS010000118.1:0-5372 GCA_033578065.1 Thermoleophilia bacterium | reverse complement strand
CATGATCGTCATCCTCACGCCGATGGTGATCGCCATCAAGGACGCTCTCGGCTAGGCTCGTGCTCGCGCGAGACGCCTGACGAACCGGACCCCTTCGCCGATTCAGCCGCGGGGGCCACCGGAGCGGCCCTTCGACACGCGTGTCGGACCGATCGAGCCCGCCGACCCCACGCTGCGCGGGGAGCGACTTCCCCGACTGGCTGCTCAAGCCGCGCTAGCAGGCCGAGCGGGCGCTCGTCTCGGCGATCGCCGACGCCTCCCTGGCCGGCCTGTCGACGAGGCGGGTCGAGACAGCTCGCCCAGGAGCTCAGGATCGCGCACATGTCCGAGAGCCACGTCTCGCAGCTCGCGAATAGCCTCGGAGGATGGCGAATCCCGGCTCGCCTACCTGCGCCCGCTCGTCACCCGCGGCGTCAAGGCTCGCGCGAGCGCGCATGCCTCGCTCGAGGGACGGCCTCGCACGCCACTGCCGCGTGGCACCGTCCGGCTGCGGGGAGCGTCACCTCTTCGGAGAGCCGCCGGACGCTCCGTTGCCCCCTTCCGCGGGTACGGCGCGCGCGTTCGTCCGGGGCGAGGCGGTCAGGGTCGATTCCTCGCCGCTTGGGAGGCATCGACGGGCGGGTCGGCGAGCGCCTTCTCGATCGACTCGGCGCTCCTCGAGGGGCGCACCACCTGCCACTCGTCGTCGCGCTCGGCGAGCAGCGCTCCCACGGACGCACGATCGCACGATCGAGGCTCCGGTCGGGAACGGGGCCGCAGAGGTCGGTACGCCGGCGGATCTCCTCGTTCTGGCGCTCGAGCGACGCGTTCGGCCACAGGACAGCGCTCCCTCGGGAAGCAGGTGGAAAGCGAGCAAGATCCGGCGCGACCTCCAAGAGCGGCGCCGCCGCGGGGAAGCGGCTCCCGAAGCTCCGGCTGACGATGGGCGCCGCCTCGGCTCAGGCTGGGCGAAGATCGCCCCGACCACCGTCGCGACGAACGACGGCGCCGCCGTCGGCACCCAGGTAAGTCCCCTCAGCCGAGGGCGCGCGTCTCGCCTCGAGTCATCGCACCCGGACGGGCTGCGGTCTCGAGGCCCTTCCGCGGGCCGGGAAGCGACCCGGCCCGCCGTGTTGCCTCTCCCAGCCTCCGCGGCCTGGCTGATCGACGCGCTCGACGGCTAGTCGATGACTACTCGACGCGCTCTGTGACGCTCGACCGCAGGGTGCCCTGGGCGATGCGAACGAGGCCGAAGAGGTCGATCTCGAACGGGTAGGTCGTGGAGACGGTCACGTTCCCGGCCGGAGCCCACACGGGCTGGTTCGTGTTCGGGTCCCACACCTCGACCGAGATCGTGAGCTTGCTCGGATCGAGGTTGACGGCAGCTCGTCGCACGCTCTGCTCGACCGACGCGATCCTCGCCTGCTCTGGGAGGATCGAGCGGGCGACGGACGCCTGCCTTCCTCCAATCCGCGTCGCGTCGACGAGAGCGAGGTAGTCCTTGAAGACCATCCCGAACTGGATGATCCCCATGATGAGGAGCAGGAGCAGGGGGACGACGAGCGCGAACTCGACGAGCGCCTGGCCTCCCTCACGCGCACGCTCCTTATGAGCTCGGGGAGCGACCTGCGCGAGCGCGGAGGCGTCGGCCGTCTGACGACTCGAGTCAGCCGATGAGGTTCGGGTGGAGATCATCGATGAGTCTCGACTTCGATCCGGAGAGGTCGAGGGCGATCGCCCTGAAGATGTCGTTCAGCTGACCCGGGTCTGGCCTGTTGTAGAAGTGCTCAGGGGACGACGCGATGTCCCGGATCGCGGTGTATGCGTCGTACCCCGACTCGCGCGGGTTGTTGCTGTTCTGCCGGCCGTCCGTGTTCGGCTGGCGGCACTGCTCCGGGACGTTGCTCCCCCCGTCGAGGTCGTAGCCGATCGTGTAGATGATCGTCCCCGAGGCCTTGATCCGCCGAGCCATCTCCACGCCCGTGGCGCACGGCCGTCTCCCCCAGAGGTTCCAGTTGTTCGTCCAGTGTCCCTCGGGGAGCTTATTCGGCCACGTGTTCGCCGCGCCGTCCGAGAGGAAGATGATGATGTCCTGGACGTTCCCTCGCCCGTTGGCGTTGAGCTGGGCCTGCGCAGCCTCGAGCGCGAGCGCGTAGCTCGTCGAGCCGGCGCCTGAGGTGCAGTTGAGGCGCTGGAGGAGCGCCGACGTTCCCGGCCCGAAGGGCGGCTTGTTCAGGACGTACTCTCCGTCGGGGCCCTGGATGAGGTAGTCGTCGCTCGGGTTGAGGTCGGCCCCTTCGAGCGGCGCCACCACGTACTCGCCGGGATCCGAGCCGCGAGGATCGGGGGAGTTCGTGCCCGGGATGTTCGGAAGGCGCTGGAAGTCTCGGTAGGGATGGAAGGACTCGTACCCGTAGTAGCGGCCGTTGTAGCCCCTCTCGGGATGCCCGGGAGGAACGTTCGGGTTCGTCGTCCCGTTCCACGGCTTGTAGCCCGGTCGGCTCGGCCCGTCCCCGCCGGAGTACGCGGGCGGGCAGCTCGAGATCCAGGACGCGTTGACCGTCGGCGGCGTGAAGGCGAGCCCGACCTTGTCGATCGTGGGATCGAGGAACCCCAGGAACGTCTCGACGCCCTCCCGCGCGTTGCGCAGGTCCGTGCAGTTCGCGTCCCAGACGACCGAGTTCGGGTTGCTCGGACTCGTCATCTGGCACATCGATCCCGTCCGGTCGAGGACGATCATGATGTCGAGCGGCTTGACGGCGCACGGGTTGCACGCGGTCGCTCGCGCGCGCACCGTCAGCTCGTCGACCCCAGCGAGGCGCCCGAGGAGCGTCGGAACCCTCGACACGGCCGAGACGAGGAGCGCGTTGTACGTCCCGTAGCGCCTTGAGCACCCTGGCACGCCTCGGAGGCAGCGCGGCGTCACCGTCGTCACCGCATTGTCGACGAGACTGACGGCGTTCCGGCTACCCGGAGTCGGGCTGTACTCGTGGGCGACCCGGACTGCCTCGGATCCCACCGGGAGGTGCTGAGCGCCAGCGAGCGCTGCCGCATCGACCCCGAGCTGGAGCTGGCGCTGCACGACGAAGGCCCGCCCGAAGTCGACGACGAGCCCCACGGCGATGAGGAGCGCGATCATCGCGATACCGGTGATGACGAGGACCTGACCGGACTCGTCCCGCAGCGACGCTCGCGCGCTGCCCTTCTCCCTGCTCTCGGTCCGCACCTTCCCCATGCTCACAGTTAACGTCCTCTTCGGAGGAGAGGTATCCCTCATTCGAGGGATTGGACGTCGCTCCTCCCCCGGCGTGTACGGTCACGGCGCGAAGCAGGGCGGGGAGCGCCGGTACCTTGAGAGGGGGATGAGCAGCGGGCCCGTCCGTCCGACGAAAGGGATCTCGATGATCGCGTCGCCACGCTCCCTGCTTGCTCTTGCCCTCGGCGTCATGCTGCTCGTCGCCACGGCAACCCACGCCGCCGCGCTCGCGACGACGCCGAAGCAGCTCACGACGCGCTTCAAGCAGGCGACAGGAGAGCGGCTCGTCCTGAGCCGGCAGCGTTCCGCTCCCGGCCGATATCTCGCCTACGACCTCGGGCCGCCATCCGTCGCTCGTGAAGCGCGGTGGGGGACGTTCACCATCTACCTCGTCACCGCCCCCGCGGTCGAAGAGGAGGTCAACAGGCTCCTCGCCGATCGGAACACCGGTGCTCTCGGAACGCCCGAGCGAGGGAACATCTACTGGGAAGCCGGCGTGACCTTGCACGGAGAGCGGTACTGGATGGCGAAGCGCCGATACGGGGAGAACGTCGTGCTCACGTGGATCGGGCCGCACCGGGAGAAGCGCACCGACCACACGTTCAAGCGCCTCCATCGGGCGCTCACAGCTGTCGTTCGCGGCTGACGGACTCCCCCCCGAGCCGCGTGCGCGGCCGCCGCACCGTCCCGGCGATCGACGAGGTCGCGCGCGCCGCGCGGGGAACTCGCCCGTCCCCCGAGCACGCTCCCCCATGACGCTGCCGTCGAAGGCCGGACGCGACTGCGCTCGAGCGGGGACGCGGCACGTCCTCGGTGGCGACGGTCGCGTGGGTCGTCGTTGCCTCGCGCCCTTCCAAAATCGCGCACGACCCTGCACAATGAGCGTGGCACGGATCGAGTTGACGGAGTACCGTACGCTGGTCGAGTGGGGAGGGAAGCGTGACTCCGATTCGGAGGAGCACGCGCGTGACGGGTGTTGGTCGTGACGCGGCGTCGCCGGGGCGTGAGCGCGAGCGCGGACAGGCGATGGTCGAGTTCGCCCTCATCCTCTTCCCGCTCCTCCTCCTCGTCGCGGGGATCATCTGGTTCGGGATCGGGCTCAACTACTGGCTCGACATGCAGCGGATCGCGAACCAGGGTGCCCGCTGGGCAGCCGTGAACAACTGGCCCCCCGACTGTCCTCCCGGCTCGACCTCGTGCACAGGTACGCGAACACTGCAGCAAACGATGCTCCGACAGGCTCTCACGACAGGCCTGCGGAACACGGTCAGCGTGACGATCTGCTATCCAGGGAAGAGCGCTGCGCAGGTCACGCGCGGCGATCCTGTTCGCGTCCAGCTCACGTCTCCGTTCACGCTCTTCTGGCTCGAGCGTTTCCCTATCACGCTTCGGGCAAGCTCGACGATGCGTCTTGAACAGAAGCCGACCCTCATTACGGGTGCGGATCGATGCGCCGGAACATGAGACCGACAAAGACAGAGGAGCTACTCATGCCATTGGCTCGCGAGCGAGGACAGGTGATCGTGCTCGTGGCCATCTTGGTGCCCATCTTCTTCGGGATTGGGGCAATCGTCATCGACATCGGCAACTGGTTCGTACACAAGAGGCACCTCCAGTCGCAGGTTGACGCCGCAGCGCTTGCCGGCGGCTTGTCCCTCTATGGCTGTGTGAGCGACACGGCAGCCGCAAACGCGAACGTGGCCCACCAGGCGCTCGCGTACGTCGGCGATCCGACCCGTCACCCCTCGAACGCCCCAATCAGGTGGCAGGAGAACGCGCAAGTCCAGACGCCCTTGAACGTCCATGCGGTGCTGAACAGCACGACCTACTGGACTCCAGGAACCGCAACCGACGGAACCGGGTACGACTACACCGATGTCTCGAGTCACCCGGATGCACCGCGCATCGGGCCGCCCGGGACGCCCTGCTACAACGGCTACATCGACGTGAAGGCCACCGATCACGACGCGCCGAGACTCTGGGGGCTTCTCCCCTTCTCGACGAGCCCGAAGGCCGTCGCGCGGGTGGAGCTCTTCGAGGCGTTGACAATGAGGGGCGTTCTTCCCCTCGGCGTCACCGAGGTGCGACCGCGCTGGGTAGCAGCGATCGTCGTCAATGAGGACGCCGCAAACTGGCA
>JAVQXS010000117.1:0-5372 GCA_033578065.1 Thermoleophilia bacterium | reverse complement strand
CGCGCAGCGCCGACCCCTTCGCGCCATCGCGGACGACGACGCGGACCTTCTTGCCCTGAGATAGCAGCGTCTCGGCGACGACCTTGCCAGTCTTGCCCGACGCTCCAGCGATCACGAACATGGCGAAACCTCCTGAGGCCATCCTGCGTTCGACCGCGCGCACGTGGAATTCCTCGAAGGAGCCCAGGGCTGTGCATAATTGCACGGCCATCGAGTAGACTTCTGCGGATGGCCGGCGCGACCTCGACTGGGACGACCTACGCTACCTGTTGGCGGCGGCACGTGCCGGCACACTCGCCGGGGCATCGCGCGGCTTGAAGGTCGAGCACACGACGGTGGGGCGTCGCCTCACGGCGCTCGAGGAGGCGCTCGGGGCACCGCTCGTGCTGCGCGGGCCTGAGGGGCTCACGCTCACTCCGCTCCGCGAGGCCGTCCTGCCGCTCGTCGAGCAGGTGGAGCACGCGGTGAGCGCGGTCCGCGAGCTCGTCTCGGCGCGTCGCATCCGCGTGCGGCTTGCGGTGCCATCCGGGTTCACCGCGCTCTTCACCGCCCGCGTGGCCGAACTCCAGCGCGAGCACCCGAGGCTCTCGCTCGAGCTCGTGGAGCGGTGCTCGTCCGGTGGACCTCAAGCGGGGCGAGGCCGACCTCGCCGTTCGAGTGGGCGCGATCACGGACAAGGATCTGATCGCCCGCAGACTGTGCGAGTCCGGCTGGGCGCTCTACGCCGCCGGCACCTACCTCGCCCGGCGCGGAGCCCCGCGCGATCTCGACGACCTCGCCGGCCACGACGTGATCGGCTTCGATCCGAGCCTCGCGCGCGTGCCGGCGGCGCAGTGGCTCGAGTCGCGCATCGCGCATGCGAACGTCGTGATGCGCTCGCGCGAGGTGACGGACATGCTGGCCGCTGCCTTGAGCGGCGTGGGGCTGTGCGCGCTTCCCTGCATGGTCGCCGACGTCGAGCCGCAGCTCACGCGCGTCACGCCGGGGCTCATCGCCCGGCCGACCATCGCGCTCGTCTACCGGCGCGAGGCCAGGCGCTCGCGTGAGATCCGCGCGGTGATGGGCATGGTCGTCGACGTGATGCGTGAGAACGCACCGCGCATCGAAGGGACAGCGCCGAGAGCTTCCTCGAGCCGAGCGGCGCGGTGACGCCCGCAGCCGGTGGTCGCTGAGCCGCGATGTGGCCTAACCAATGGAATCGACAGCGCTTTCATGCGACGACGGAGACTCATCAAGAAAATACACGACCCATGTCGATCCGGCCCGCGCTCAATCGTCGCCTGATCGAACCCCAGCCGAAGGAGGCCCATCCGTGAAGTACCTGTCGATCATCCGCGCGTCCGAGAAGTACCGGGACATGAAGCCACCCCCCGCGCTCGGGGAGGCGATGGGCAAGCTCATCGAGAAGAACCTGAAGACGGGGGCGCTCATCGACACGGGCGGCCTCGGCGCGACCCGGGACGGTTTTCGCGTGCGCGTCGCGGGCGGAAAGCTCACCACCATCGATGGTCCGTTCACCGAGAGCAAGGAGGTCATCGGCGGCTGGGCCGTCATGAAGGCCGACTCTCGGGAGGAGATCCTCCGGCTGACGGCCGAGTTCATGGAGCTGCACAAGATGCACTGGCCCGAGTTCGAGGGCGAGTGCGAGGTTCGGCCGATCGAGTTTCTTTTGAGCGACGCAGGCGGCGCGAAGTAGCGGCCCAATCCATCGAGAGGAGAACAGCGATGCGAGTCATGGTGATCGTGAAGGCGACGAAAAACTCCGAGGCGGGCGTGATGCCGAGCGAGAAGCTGCTCGCCGACATGTACAAGTACAACGAGGAGCTCGTGAAGGCGGGCGTGATGCTCGCGGGCGAGGGGCTGCACCCGAGCTCCAAGGGCAAGCGCGTGGTCTTCTCGGGCGGGAAGAAGACCGTCGTCGACGGGCCCTTCGCGGAGACCAAGGAGCTCATCGCCGGCTTCTGGCTCTGGCAGGTCAAGGACATGGACGAGGCGCTCGAGTGGGTGCGACGCTGCCCGGACCCGATGCCCGGCGAGGAGGGAACGCTGGAGATCCGTCCGGTGCTCGAGGCCGACGACTTCGGTAAGGAGTTCACGCCCGAGCTGCGCGCCCAGGAGGAGCGGCTGCGCGCCCAGATCGACCAGCAGCGAAAATCGTGAGGAAAGCGAACATGGCACGCACCAAGATCTTCCCGCACCTGTGGTACGCGAAGGAGGCCGAGGAGGCGGCGCGGCTTTACGCCTCCATCTTCCCGGACTCTCGCGTCGAGCGCGTCACGGCGCTCGAGAGCGAGACGCCGAGCGGGCCGCCCGGCTCGGTGAAGGTCATCGACTTCACGCTCTTGGGCCAGCGCTGCGATGCGGGATGCGGTCGGCGAGGAGATCGACCTCATGGTCGACTGCCATGCCCGCCCGAGCCCGCGCATGGGGCACCGCTTCGCGGCCGCCCTCGAGCCGTACGGGCTCTACTGGCTCGAGGAGCCGTGCTGGCCCGAACGGATCGACGACCTCGCCGCCATCCAGCGCTCGGTGACGACCCCGATCGCGACGGGAGAGCGGCTCGTCGGCAGCCACGCCTTCCACGAGCTCCTCTCCCGCGGCGGCTGTAGCGTCGTCCAGCCCGACCTCACGCACTGCGGCGGCTTGAGCGAGGGCCGCCGCATCGCTGCTCTCGCCGAGGTCTTCCGGGTCGCGCTCGCTCCTCACAACCCGCAGGGCCCGGTCTCGACTGCCGCCTCCATCGAGCTTGGCCTCGCGACGCCCTCGTACGTCATCTGCGAGGCGGTGACCGACGACGTCCCGTGGCGGGGCGAGATCGTCCACGACTCGCACCCGATCGAGCGCGACGGGATGCTCGTTCGCCCGAGCGAGCGACCGGGTCTCGGCATCGAGGTCGACCTCGAGGCGGTCGCTCGTCACCCCTTCGAGCAGGAGCACCCGCGGCGCGTCTTCCACCCCGACGGGAGCGTGGGAGACTGGTGAGCGTGACCGCCGGAACGCTCGACGCGCTCGCCGACGAGCTCCGCGATGCTCTCGGCGAGGACCACGTCGTCGCGAGCGAGCCCGTGCGCGCGCAGCATGCGGTCGGCGAGTCGTACCACCGGGCGGGGCTCCCCGACCTCGTCGTCTACCCGCGTTCGACGGAGGAGGTGGTCGCGGTCGTGAACGCGTGTCGCGCGCGCCGCGTCCCGCTCGTCCCCTTCGGCGCCGGCACCTCGCTCGAGGGACAGGTGGTGCCGCTCGCTGGGGGTGTCTGCGTCGATCTCACGCGGCTCGACCGCATCCTCCGGGTGTCGATCGAGGACCTCGACGTCACCGTCGAGGCTGGCGTGACGCGGAAGCAGCTCGATGCGCGCCTGCGACCGGAGGGGGTCTTCTTCCCGGTCGACCCAGGCGCGGACGCGACGATCGGCGGCATGGTCGCGACGGGCGCCTCGGGCACGACGACCGTCCGCTACGGATCGATGCGTGACAACGTGCTCTCCCTCACGGTGGTGACCGCCCTCGGCGAGGTCGTCCGCACGCGCTCCCGAGCGCGGAAGTCCTCGGCAGGCTACGACCTCACCCACCTCTTCGTCGGCTCGGAGGGGACGCTCGGCGTCGTCGTCGAGGCGACGCTCCGCATCTACCCGACCCCAGAGGCGATCTCCTCTGCCGTCTGTCCCTTCGCGAGCCTCGAGGACGCCGTCTCCTGTGTCATCCAGGCGATCCAGCTCGGGATCCCGGTCGCGCGCATCGAGCTCCTCGACGAGGTGCAGATGGACGCCGTCAACCGTCGCTCCGGCCTCTCGTACCCGGTCGCGCCGACGCTCTTCCTCGAGTTCCACGGGAGCGAGGCCGAGGTGAGGGCGCAAGCGGAGGAGGTGGCCGTGCTCGCCCGCGGCTCAGGTGGGGGTGAGTTCGTCTGGGCGACGAGCGAGGACGAGCGCCGGCGCCTGTGGGCGGCGCGACACCAGGCGTACGAGGCCGCGCTCGCGCTCCGTCCCGGGTCGAGGGGCTACATCACGGACGTCTGCGTGCCGATCTCCGAGCTCGCGCGCGCGGTCTCCGACGCCCGGGCGGACATCGACGCCGCTGGGCTCGTCGCGCCCATCGTGGGGCACGTCGGAGATGGCAACTTCCACGTCTGCTTCCTCGTCGACCCCGACCGGCCCGAGGAGCTCGAGACGGTCCGGGCGCTCGCGGATCGCATCGCCGAGCGGGCGATCGCGGCCGGCGGCACGTGCACCGGCGAGCACGGGGTGGGGTACGGGAAGACGCGCTTCCTCCCGCTCGAGCACGGGGAGGCAGGGGTCGAGCTCATGCGCCGCGTGAAGAGGGCCCTCGATCCCGACGGGATCATGAACCCGGGCAAGGTGCTCCCCGCGTAGCTGGCAGACGGGGATCGAGCCGAAGCTTGCGCCGCCCGTCAGCGCGCGCGGCGCACGCTCGAGACGTCGCGCGCGAAGAGCTCGACCGCCCACGCTGCCGCCCGCGTCGTGCGGAGGAGCGCGACGCCGCTGACGTTCCTGAGCGTGTCGCAGGACCGGTGGTAGCAGGGGTCGTACGGCTCGCCGGCCCGGCCGCCGAAGAGCGCAGCCTCCGCCTCCGTCTTGCGCCCGCTCGCTCCCGTGAAGAGGCCGCCGACCGGGATCCCTGCGCGCGCGAACGGGACGTGGTCGGAGCTCGCCCCGAGGCTCGTCTCGCGGTGAGCGAGCCCGCGTGAGGAGAAGGAGCGAGCGAAGACACGCTCGATGGCTGCCGAGCCCCGCGGGAGGGCGAGGCCTCGCCCCGTCGAGCGGTCGCCGTCGTAGACGAAGATGGCGAAGTTCGGCGACCCGACCATGTCGAAGTTCAGGTAGAGGACGTGGCGACGGCGCTCGGCGGCCGAGAGCCGCCGGACGTAGGAGCGCGAGCCGAAGAGCCCGAGCTCCTCCGCCCCCCACCAGGCGAAGCGGAGCCGGTGCCGTGGCCGCCGATCCGCGAGCCCCTCCGCGACGGCGAGGACGAGCGCCGCGCCGCTGCCGTTGTCGTTCAGCCCAGGGCCCTCCTCGACGCCGTCGAGGTGCGCGCCGACGACGACGATGGTGCGGGGGTCTCCGGTCGGGCTGTCCGCGATGACGTTCGCGGTCCGTCGGCGCTCGGCGACGACGTCCACGGCGACGGTTGCGGCGAGGCCGCTCGGCCCGTCGAGCACGCCGTTCCGGAGCCAGTCGCCGACGGCGAAGCTCGCGCTCAGGGCAGGGATCCGGACCTGAGGTGGGCCGAGCGTCCCCCGGAAGAGCTCCCGTCGCCCCGGGTTCCCCTCGTTGAACACGATCGCGGCGCTCGCTCCTGCGGCCCTCGCGTTCTCGACCTTCGTGCGGAACGTGCACGCGCCGCGCTGGAGCAGG
>JAVQXS010000116.1:0-5410 GCA_033578065.1 Thermoleophilia bacterium | reverse complement strand
GCGCGCGGGGCGGAGCCGATCCTCGTGCGCGGGAACGTGGCCTCGGCGCGGGTGGCGGAGGAGGTGGCAGCGCTCGGCCGCCTCGACGTCCTCGTCCACGCGGCCGCGACCGGCGTCCTCCGTCCGGCGCTCGAGACCGAGGACCGCCACTGGGACTGGACGCTCTCCGCGAACGCGCGCGCCCTCTTGAGCCTCGCACGAGCCGCCGCGCCCGCCATGCCCGAGGGCTCCTCGATCGTCGCCATCTCGAGCCTCGGCTCGACGCGCGTGCTCGAGCGCTACGCGCTCGTGGGCGTCTCGAAGGCCGCGCTCGAGGCGCTCGTCCGCTACCTCGCGGTCGAGCTCGCGCCGCGGGGGATCCGGGTCAACGCCGTCTCGGCAGGGGTCGTCGAGACGGGCGCGCTCGATCACTTCCCAAGCAAGGACGCCATGCTCGAGCTCGGCGCCCGGAACCCAGTCGGCCGACTCGTCACCCCCGAGGACGTCGCTGCCTCCGTCACGTTCCTCTGCTCGCCGGAGGCGGCGATGATCCGCGGC
This sequence comes from Thermoleophilia bacterium, assembly GCA_033578065.1. Classification (GTDB taxonomy): domain Bacteria; phylum Actinomycetota; class Thermoleophilia; order Gaiellales; family Gaiellaceae; genus GMQP-bins7. The sequence goes on along the minus strand of JAVQXS010000116.1, from coordinate 4,873 downwards.
CACACGCTCGTCGTCGACGGCGGGTGGAGCCTGCCAGCGCGCCTTTGAGGGACCGGCTCAGCCGCGCCCGGCGAGGAGGCGACCGAGCGTCGCCCGCGCGATCGTCGAGGCGAGCTCCGGATTCTCCTGGAGCCGACGGAGCGAGTACTCGTACCACCGCTCCCCGTAGGGGACGTAGACGCGGAGGCGGTGGCCGGCGGCGACGAGCTCGGAGGCTCGCGCCTCGCGGACGCCGAGGAGGAACTGGAGCTCGTAGGCGTTCGGCGCGAGCCCGGCGAGGCGCTCGAGCGAGGCCGCGATGAGCTCCTCGTCCTGGGTCGCGAGCGCGACGTACGAGCCTCGCTCGAGGAGCGCGTCGAGGAGCCGAAGGAAGCTCGCGCGGATCTCGTCGGGATCCTGGTAGGCGATCTCCTCCGGCTCGAGGTAGATCCCCTTGCACAGGCGCACGTTCGGCCGCAGGTCGGCGAGCGCGGCGACGTCGTCGAGCGAGCGCCGCAGGCGCGACTGGAGGGCGATGCCCACGTTGTCGCGGCCCGCCTGGCGGAGCTCGCGGTAGAGGCGTAGCGTGTCGTCCGTGCACGAGGAGTCCTCCATGTCGATGCAGACGAAGGTGCCCCGGGAGGCGGCATCCTCGACGACGGCGTCGAGGAGCCTCCGGCAGACCTCGAGGTCGAGGTGGAGGCCGAGCGCGGTGAGCTTGACGGAGACGTTCGCCTCGAGCCGGTCGGCTGTGATCGCCCCGAGGACCGCGTGGTACGCATCCGCGATCGCCTCCGCCTCTGCGGGCGAGCGCACCTCCTCGCCGAGGACGTCGATCGTGGCCATCTTCCCCTCGGCGTTGAGGCGCGCGACGACGCGCCGCGCGTCGTCGAGGGTCGGACCGGCGATGTAGCGAGCGGAGACGCGCTGCACCACCCGCCTCGGGACGACGGGCAGCGCCTTCACGAGCGCCCGATCGATCGCCCGCACGGACGCCGATTCTACGACCGCCCCCGTAGCTCGCCTCCGTAGTTCACCGTCTCCGCGATCGGCGCCGACGCCGATGCGCCTCGCCGCCTCGTGACGTGCACTGGGGGCGTGCGACGCGTGGTGATCATGGGCGCGGGTGGGCGCGACTTCCACGACTTCAACACCGTCTTCCGGGAGGACCCATCGGTTCGAGTCGTCGCCTTCACCGCCGCGCAGATTCCCGGGATCGCCGACCGGGTGTACCCGCCGAGCCTCGCCGGCCCTCGCTACCCCCGAGGGATCCCGATCCACCCCGAGGAGGACCTCGAGGAGCTCGTCCACGTCCACGGCGTCGACACCGTCGTCCTCTCCTACTCGGACCTGAGCCACGCGGAGGTCATGCACAAGGCTGCGCGGGCACTCGCGGCGGGAGCGGACTTCGCCCTCCTCGGGCCACGCTCCACGATGCTCGAGGCCTCGCGACCGGTCGTCGCCGTCACCGCTGTCCGGACGGGCTCGGGGAAGAGCCCCACGAGCCGTGCGGTCGCCTCGCTCCTCCGCGACGCGGGGCTCCGCGTCGGTCTCGTGCGCCACCCCATGCCCTACGGCGACCTCGAGCGGCAGCGCGTGCAGCGCTTCGCCTCGATCGCCGACATCGACGCCGCCTCCCCCACCCTCGAGGAGCGCGAGGAGTTCGAGGAGCCGGTGGCGCTCGGCATCGTCGTCTACGCCGGCGTCGACTACGGCGCCGTGCTCGAGCTCGCCCAGAGCGAGTCCGACGTCCTCGTCTGGGACGGCGGGAACAACGACCTCCCCTTCGTGCGCCCCGACCTCCACGTCGTCGTCGCGGACGCGCTGCGGCCGGAGGCGACGCGCGGGTTCCACCCCGGGGAGACGAACCTCCTGCTCGCCGACGTCGTCGTCGTCAACAAGGTGGACGCGGCGGAGCCCGGCGCGGTCGAGCGCGTCCTCGCCGACGTGCGGGAGGCGAACCCGTACGCGACCGTCGTGACCGCCCGCTCCCCGGTCTCGCTCGAGCCCGGCCCGCCGCTCCGAGGCAAGCGCGTGCTCGTCGTCGAGGACGGCCCCACCCTCACGCACGGCGGCATGGCCTTCGGCGCCGGGACGGTGGCGGCGCTCGCGGAGGGGGTGGCCGAGCTCGTCGACCCGCGGCCGTACGCTCGCGGCTCGATCGCGGACACCTTCGCGGCGTACCCCCACCTCGGACGGGTCCTCCCGGCGATGGGCTACTCGCCGACGATGCTCCGCGAGCTCGAGGAGACGATCGACGCGGCAGACGCCGACGTCGTCGTCGTCGGCACGCCGATCGATCTCGGGCGGCTCCTCCGCGTGCGCCACCCTCTCCGCCGCGCGCGCTACCGGCTCGAGGAAGCAGGCTCCCCGACCCTCGCCGACGTGCTCGCGCCCCTCATCGAGGCGCAGCGCACGCCTCCGCGCGCGGCAGCGCGCCCGGCGTGACGTCCCCCGAGCCCCCCATCCCGAGGCACTTCCTCGAGATCGGCGACCTCCGCCGCGACTCCCTCCTCGCCCTCCTCGACCTCGCGGAGCGGATGAAGGCGAGACCCCACGGCTTCGTCGAGGCGCTTCGGGGCGACACCGTCGTCTGCTACTTCGAGAAGCCGTCGACGCGGACGCGCGTCTCCTTCGCCGCCGCAGCGGAGCGTCTCGGGATGCTCCCGCTGCTCGTACGTCCGGACGAGCTCCAGCTCGGCCGCGGCGAGACGATCGAGGACACCGCCCGGACGCTCGCGAGCTACGCCGCCGCCATCGTCGTGCGGACGTTCGCGCAGGAGACGGTACGCCGCCTCGCGAGCGCCTCGCGCGTCCCCGTCATCAACGCGCTCACGAACGAGCACCATCCCTGCCAGGCCCTCGCCGACCTCCTCACCCTCCGCGAGGTGTTCGGCCGTCTCGCGGGGCTGCGAGTCGCCTACGTGGGGGATGGCAACAACGTGGCGACCTCCCTGCTCGAGGCGGCCGCGCTCGTCGGCATCGAGGCCGTCGCCGCCTGTCCACCGGGGTACGAGCCTCCGGTTCGGGGAGCGGTCGTGACGCGGGATCCCTTCGAGGCGGTGGCGGGCGCGCACGCGGTGTACACCGACGTGTGGGTGTCGATGGAGGACGAGGCCGATCCGGCACGCATCGCCACCCTCGCCCCCTACCAGGTGAACGCCCGCCTCTTCGCGGCCGCCCGCCCGGATGCGATCTTCATGCACTGCCTGCCCGCGCACCGCGGCGAGGAGGTGGCGGCGGAGGTCATCGATGGCCCGCGCTCCGTCGTCTGGCGACAGGCCGAGAACCGCCTGCCCACGGAGGAAGCGCTCCTCCTCGCGCTCATCGGCCGCCGCTGGGAGCCGTGAGGTGCGGATCGTCGCTGCGCTCGGCGGAAACGCGCTCCTCCGTCGCGGCGAGCCGCTCACCGCGGAGCGCCAGCGGCGGAACGTCGCTCGCGCGATCGAGGCGCTCGCCCCGCTCGGACGCGAGCACGCGCTCGTCGTGACCCACGGCAACGGACCGCAGGTCGGCCTGCTCGCCCTCCAGGCCGCAGCCGTGGAGGGCGGCTCGCCCTGGCCGCTCGACGTCCTCGGCGCGGAGAGCGAGGGGATGATCGGCTACCTCCTCGAGCAGGCGCTCGGGAACGCCCTCCCCGGTCGCCCGATCGCGACGCTCCTCACCCAGGTCGTCGTCGATCCCGAGGACGCGGCGTTCCGCTCGCCCTCGAAGCCGATCGGCCCCCTCTACGCCGAGCCCGTTGCCCGCCGCCTGGCCGCCGAGCGCGGCTGGGCGATCGCCCGCGATTCCGAGGGATGGCGACGGGTCGTCGCCTCGCCCGAGCCCCGCCGGATCGTAGAGCTGTCGACGATCCGGCTCCTCGTCGAGGCGGGCGTCCTCGTCGTGTGCGCGGGAGGCGGAGGGATCCCCGTCGTCGAGGGACCAGCGGGCGAGCTGCGTGGCATCGAGGCCGTGATCGACAAGGACCTCGCCGCCGCCCTGCTCGCGGAGGGCCTGGGCGCATCCGTCCTCCTCCTCCTCACGGACGTCGCCGCCGTCTACCGTGGCGGGACGGCAACCGGGGAGGCGATCGGCGAGATCACGGCCGCGGAGCTCCGCCGCGTGCCCCTTCCTCCGGGATCGATGGGCCCGAAGGCCGAGGCTGCCTGCCGGTTCGTCGAGCGGACGGGAGGTCGCGCCGCGATCGGCGCTCTCGAGGACGCGGTCGCGCTCGTCGCGGGCAGCGCCGGGACGCAGGTGCTCGCCGAGCGCGGGGAGCGCGTCAGGAGCGCATGAAGCCCTGGCGCGCCGCCGCGACGAGCGCAACCGCCTCCGGGAAGAGGATGCGCATCGCGTCGCGCAGCGCGAGCGCTTGCGCGTCGCTCGGACCCTCGACCTGGAGCCGGCCGAGGGCTGCAGCGGTGAGCTCGACCGCCGTCGAGAGCGTGAGCGTCGCGAACTGCTCGCGCTGCGCCTCCTGGACGGACTCGGCCTGCCGCTCGGCGAACTCCCGGAGCGCTCCCAGGAGCTCCTCGGGATCGCTGCCGCCGAAGGGGAAGAAGCCGCCCTCCACCGACCGGATTGTACGGACGTCGGCCTGCCGGCCGCCCGCTCTCGCGCCTACGCGAGCGGGAGCCGATAGCCGGCCTCGATCTCGCGTTGCAGCTCGCTCACTGCGGCCTCGGCCGCGCGGAGCGCGTGCGCGAAGGGCGACGGAGAGAGCGGATCGAGCGCCCGCTCGAGCCGACGAGCTGCGGCGCCGATCTCGTCGAGCCGCCTCGGCGTCGCGAGCTGGGGAGGGTCGCCGACGACCTCCCGGAGCGCCCGCGCAGCCTCCTCGGCCTCCTCGACCCCCGCCGGTGCCTCTCTCCTGCGCACCTCCACGAGCCGCGCGACGAGCGCGTCGAGGGCC
>JAVQXS010000115.1:0-5531 GCA_033578065.1 Thermoleophilia bacterium | reverse complement strand
TTCGCCTTCCCCACGTACAGGACCTCTCCCGCCTCGTCCCGGAAGAGGTAGACGCCGGGCCCGGTGGGGAGCGTCCGCAGCTTCTCCTCGAGTCTCCCGTCCATGCCACCGCTAGCGTATCCCCGTGCTCCTCGGCCGCCTGGCGACGATCGGCGCGCTCGTCGCGGTCACGGGGCTCGCAACCCCCGCCGTGGCGAGCGCCGGCCCCAACATGACCGTCGGCGTCGTCGAGGACGACGTTCGAGCGTCGTCGCTCGTCGAGGCCGAGACCCGGATGCAGATCCTCCGCGTCTCCGGGTTCCGTGCAGTCCGGGTGACAAGCCTGTGGAGGCCCGGCGTCTCCCGCCCCGACGACGCCGAGCTCGCGACGCTCGCGAACGTCGCGGCTGCCGCGCGCCGAAACGGCATCCGGGTCTTCGTCACCGTCATGCACCCCGGCTCGCGCACGACGCCCCACACCGAGGAGGCGCGAGCACAGTTCGCGAGCTACGCGGCGACGATCGTCCGCGAGATCCCCACGCTCCGGGACGTCATCGTCGCCAACGAGCCGAACCTCAACCGCTTCTGGCTCCCGCAGTTTCTCCCCGACGGATCGAGCGCTGCCCCGAGCGCGTACCTCGCGCTCCTCGCGGCGACCTACGACGCCGTCAAGGCCGTCTCTCCGAGCGTGCGCGTTCACGGGGGCGCGGTCTCGCCGCGGGGCACCGACCGACCCGACGGCGTCCGGCCCACGCACTCGCCGACCGCCTTCATCCGGGCGCTCGGGGCGGCCTACCGAGCGAGCGGACGGACGGCGCCGATCATGGACTCCTTCGTCATCCACGTCTACGGCGACCACTCGAGCCAGCCACCGTCGACCCCGCACCCGGCCTCGACGACGATCGGGATCGCCGACTACGACAAGCTCGTCGCGCTCCTCGGCGAGGCGTTCGACGGCACGGCGCAGCGCGGCTCGACGCTCCCGATCCTCTACGGCGAGTACGGGGTCGAGACGGCGATCCCCGCGGAGAAGGCAGCGCTCTACACGGGCGCCGAGCCGCCGCGGACGCGCCCGGCGAGCGAGGAGACGCAGGCCGCGTTCTACGAGGAGGCGCTCGGGCTCGCCTTCTGCCAGCCGAACGTGCACGGGTTGCTCATCTTCCTCGCCCGCGACGAGCGCGCGCTCGAGGGCTGGCAGTCGGGCGTCTACTACGTCGACGGGACGCCGAAGACGAGCCTCCTGCGGGTGAGCAGCGCGCTCGAGCGGACGGTGGGCGGATCGATCGCCCGCTGCCCAGGCCTCGAGCTCACGGTGCAGCCGACGCTGCTTCGCCTAGGCACGAGCTCGGAGGCGCGCAGGGGGAGGTTCCGCGTCACCCTCCGGTGCAACCTTGACTGCGACTACCACGTCGTGCTCGAGAGGGTGCCCGGGGGGGCAGTCGTCGCCGCGAGGCGCGGGAGCGCCAGCGTGGGCGAGACGGTGGAGGTGAGGCTGCGAGGTCGCGTGCTTCCCCCTGGCCGGTACCGGTACGCCGTAACGCTCATCCACCCCGTGAATCCGGGGCCGGCGACGCTCCGTCGCGGCCCGGTCTGGCGCGTCCCATGAGCGAGGGCCCCTCATGGGGCACCCCAGCCCACCACCCGCCTCCAGCGTATCGCCGAGGAGCGCGCAGGTGAATCACGCGACCGTGCGAAGAGCGCATCAACCGAGCGGTGACCCAGTGACCCACGACTCAGAGTCGCCGCTCGAGCCGCCACACACGGATGACGACCCACACGGCGCTCGCGAGGACGAGGACGAGCGCGAGCGCATCCCGGGCCGCGGGGAGACCGTATCCGATCCACGTCCCGATCGCGAGCACGGCGAGCGCGATCCCTGCGTAGAAGATCCGCCGGTTCCAGTCTGACCACACCTCGAGATCGCTCCGACGGTCGCGCCAGACGAGGAAGAGGAAGAAGGCGACGGCGAGGAAGAACGCGATCTGGAGCAGCCCGCCTACCGTCGCCACCACGGGCTCGAGCGAGAGCACGACGACGATGAGCGCGATCCCCGCAACGATCCCGAACGCTCGGAGGAGCGGCGGGAGGCGATCCCAGAGGCTCCTCATGGCCCGCTCATGACCCCGTCAGGTACGCCCGCGTCGCCAGGGCGCCAGCGAGCACCGTCGTGCCTGCGAACCAGAGGAGGCGACGCCGTGCTTCGGGTGGCGCGTAGAACCAGGGAGCGAGGGCGGCGCCGAGGGCGAAGGCGCCGTACGCGTAGTGGAGCCGGTCGGGCGCTCGATGCCCCTCGGACAGGAGCACGAGGCCGATGGCACCCTGCCCGATGAGCAGCGTCTGCGCGAGGACGAGCCCATGGGAGACGAGGGCTCCGGCCCGTCCCCGCCAGTAGGCGACCGCCCCGAGGAGCGCAGCGCCCGCGCACACAACGATGACCGCGACGCCGAGCCACTCGTGGAGCGAGACCATTCCCGCGCACCCTACCCGCACAGCCGCGCCCTCCGGCGCTCGCACGCGCGTCCTCCCTCCCCTCGCAGGAGGGCTTCCGACGACCCACGTGATGCGACGATCATGGGAACGATCGCGACCTCGACTCCACAGTCCTGCCCTCGCAGTCGACCTCGATAGGCTCCCCCTCACGTCCGTGTGGGGGTACGCTCGTCCGCGCTCCTACCCGCCGCGACAGCCGATCCGAGAGTCCACGACGCGAAGGAGGCACACGTGGTCGCCGAAGGAGAGCCAGCCCCGGACTTCACCCTCCCATCCGATACCGGAGAACCGGTCACGCTCTCGTCCTTCCGGGGTCGGCCCGTCGTCCTCTACTTCTACCCTCGGGACGACACGCCAGGATGCACGCGGCAGGCGTGCGGGATTCGCGACGCATGGGCCGAGTTCGAGCGCCGCGGAGCGGTCGTCCTCGGGGTGAGCCCCGACAGCCCTGCGCGCCACGTGCGGTTCCGGGAGAAGCACGGCCTCCCGTTCACGCTCCTCTCCGACGAGCGTCACGAGGTCGCCGAGCGCTACGGAACGTGGGTCGAGAAGCGTCTCTACGGGAAGACGTCGATGGGGATGGAGCGCTCGACCTTCGTCATCGCCCCGGACGGAACGGTCGCGAAGGTGCTTCGTCGGGTGAAGCCAGACACGCACGCCGACGAGGTGCTCGCGGCGCTCGAGTAGGCACGCTCGTCGAGGCGACGAGGGGGCGACGTCGAACGGAGAGTCGCGATGCGGATGAGAGGACTTGAACCTCCACGCCCTTACGGGCACACGGACCTGAACCGTGCGCGTCTACCAGTTCCGCCACATCCGCGTTACCGACCGATTCTAGCTCCGGGTCGTCCCATCCGGCAGTGACGCGGATCGTCTCCTTCCTCGCGCTCGCGCTCGCGCCCAGCCTGCTCGCGACGGCGGCAGGCCCATCACCCGGACCGACACGCGAGGGACGGGTGCACGTTGTGGTGACGCTCGAGGCGCCTCCGCTCGCGCTCGCGCCTTCCGCCCGAGCGGAGCTCCGACGCGAGCAGCGCCGCTTCCGAGCCGCGCTCGCCGCGCGGATCCCAGAGGCGACCGTCCGCTGGCGGTACCGGCTCGTCGCGAACGGGTTCGCCGTCTCCCTGCCGTCCGAGCGCGTGGCCGACCTCCGCGGTCTGCCCGAAGTCGATCGGATCTACCGCTCCGCGACGTACACGCCCGCCCTCGACGACGTTCCCGCCCGGATCGGAGCCGCGGCCCTCTGGGGTCCGACCTTGGAGACCGCAGGACAGGGGGTGAAGATCGGCATCATCGACACGGGCATCGATCCGCATCACCCGTTCTTCGATCCGGTCGGCTACGCGATGCCGCCGGGCTTCCCGAAGGGCCAGGAGCGCTTCACGAGCGCGAAGGTCATCGTCGCCCGGGCGTTCCCGCCTCCCGGGGCGCGCGCGCCCGAGGCGCGCCTCGCCTTCGACGGCCTCCAGTCGGCGCACGGGACGCACGTCGCGGGGATCGCGGCGGGGAACGCGCGGACGCCCGGCCCGGGAGGTCGGATCCTCTCGGGCGTCGCGCCCCGCGCCTACCTCGGCAACTACAAGGCGCTCGTCCGCACCGACTCCGGCCTCTCGCCGAACGGGAACTCGCCGGAGATCGTCGCCGCCATCGAGGCTGCGGTGCGCGACGGGATGGATGTCCTCAACCTCTCGATCGGCGAGCCGGAGATCGAGCCGAGCCGCGACATCGTCGCCCGCGCCCTCGACGCGGCCGCTGCCCTCGGCGTCGTCTCCGTCGTCGCGGCGGGGAACGACTACAACGACCTCGGGGCCGGCTCTATCTCGTCTCCCGCGAACGCGGCGCAGGCGATCTCCGTGGGCGCTGTCGAGCTCGCCTCGACGAGCGCGGCGCACGCCGACTTCTCCTCCGTCGGCCCGACCCCGATCTCGCTTCGCCTCAAGCCAGACGTCGTCGCGCCCGGAGTCAGGATCCTCTCCGCGACCCCGGACGGCGGTTGGGCGGCGTACTCGGGGACGAGCATGGCGGCCCCGCACGTCGCCGGCGCCGCCGCGCTCCTCCGCCAGCGGCACCCGACCTGGACGGCCGCCCAGATCCGATCGGCGCTCGTCCAGACCGGCAGCCTCCTCCGGGATCGCGCGAACCGTCTCCTCGGCCCCGCGTTCCAGGGCGGCGGAGTGGTCGACCTCGCTGCAGCAGACGCTCCTCGCCTCGCGGCCTCTCCCCCGTCGCTCTCCTTCGGGCTCCTCGAGCGCGGTGCCAGCATGCGAGGCTCAATCGCCCTCGGCGACCTCGGCGGGGGCGCAGGGATCTGGTCGGTGGAGGAGGTTCGCGTCGCCGCCTCGAAGGGTCAAGCGAACCTCGTCCTCCCCGCTTCTGTCGAGGTTCCGGGAACGCTTCCCTGGGAGCTGCGGGTGCCGGCGGGGGCGCGCGAGGGCGACGTGAGCGGCTACATCGTGCTGCGCGCTGCCAGCGAGGCTCGGAGGATCCCCTTCTGGGGACGGGTGACGGTGCCGCAGCTCCGTCGTCACGAGGCGCTCGTCCTCGCTCGGCCAGCAACGGTGCGCGCGACGACGGTCGGGCGCCCCGCGTACGTGACGCGCTACCGGTACCCGGACGATCCACGGCCGCTTGGTGTGACGAGCCGGCTCCGCGGCCCGGAGCTCGTCTACCGCTTCCGGCTTCGGAGACCGGTCGCGAACTTCGGCGTCGTCATCACCGAGCGCGCTCGCGGAGCGATCGTCGAGCCGCGCGTCGTCGCGAACCTCGACGAGAACCGCCTCACGGGGTACGCAGGGCTGCCGCTGCACATGAACCCGTACCTCGAGGGCTTCCGCCGTCCGGTTCCCGCGGCAGGCGCCCTCGCCCCCCGGCCCGGGGAGTACGGGATCGTCTTCGACAGCGCCTCCCGCGCGCGGGCGGGAGCCTTCGCGTTCCGCTTCTGGGTGAACGACGTCACGCCGCCGACCCTCCGCTTCCGCTCCCGCATCGTGCGGCGCGGCGTCGCGCTCGAGGTGCTCGCCCGGGACGCGGGCTCCGGCGTCTGGGCGCCCTCGATCTCGGCT
>JAVQXS010000114.1:0-5550 GCA_033578065.1 Thermoleophilia bacterium | reverse complement strand
CGGAACACCTCCTGGATCCCAACCGAGCTCAGGTGCTCTCCCGCTTCTGCGAGGAGCTCCGGGCTCGGGTAGGGCGACACCCCGCTGACGGCGTCGTGGGCGCCTTGCCAGAACTGGCGGAAGTCGAAGGCGAGGTCGGCCGGCCTGTCTCTGAGGAGGACGACCCAGCGCCAGGTCGCGAGCGCGGCGACGACGACGGCGAGCGCCCAACCGAGGACACGGCCGCTCGCTGCGAGCAGCCCGGTCACGCTCAGGCGTTCGTTCGCTGCAGGAGAGACCATGGCCACGCTCGTAGGATCCCGCTTGAGGCGCGCCTCGAGACACGCCGATAGTGGCGTCCGGACTGGACGTTCGGCCAGGTCGATCCGAGCTACGCAGGGACGGCGCCGCGCAAGAAGTCGACGATCTCGCCGGTCCTCGCGCCCGGGCCGAAGACCTCCGCCACCCCGAGCGCCTTCAGCTCCTCGGCGTCGTCGGCCGGGATCGTCCCCCCGACGACGACGAGGACGTCGTCAGCCCCTCGCTGCCGCAAGCCCTCGAGGATCCGGGGAACGAGCGTCATGTGCGCCCCGGAGAGGATCGACACGCCGACCGCGTCGGCGTCCTCCTGGATCGCCGTCTCGACGATCTGCTCCGGCGTCTGGTGGAGGCCGGTGTAGATCACCTCCATGCCCGCGTCGCGCAGGGCGCGGGCGATGATCTTCGCGCCGCGGTCGTGCCCGTCGAGGCCCGGCTTCGCGATCACGACTCGGATCTTCCGCGCCACGCGGGCAGAATAGCCCCGTGCGCCTGACCGTCATCGGCTGCTCGCCCGCATGGCCGAACCCAGGCGGCGCCCACTCCGGCTACCTCGTCGAGGACGGCACGCGCCTCCTCCTCGACTGCGGCCCCGGAGTGCTCGCGCGCCTCCGCGAGATGGAGGGCTGGCCGAAGGTCGATGCCATCGCCATCACGCACTTCCACCTCGACCACTGGGGCGACCTCGTCCCCTGGGTGTGGGGCTCGATGTACCGCGACGACGAGCACGCGGTGCGATCCGCGCTCCTCCTGCCGCCCGGCGGGCGTGCCTTCCTCGAGGACCTCGGACTCAGGCTCGGCTTTCCGGACATGTTCGAGCGCACGTTCCAGACGAGCGAGTACCGGCCGGGCAATCCCGTCGCGGTCGGGAGCCTCGAGGTCACCCCCGTGCGAGTCCCGCACTACACGCTCGAGACGTACGCCTTCCGCGTGGAGAGCGGCGGTCGGGCGCTCGCCTACTCCGGCGATTCGGGTCCCTCCGATCACCTCGCTGAGGCCGCTCGCGACGCCCACCTCTTCGTGTGCGAGGCGACCCTTCAGCACGGGCGGCTCGACGGCGAGCCACGCGGCCACCTCTCGCTCGAGGAGGCGGTCGCGATCTTCGAGGCGTCCGGAGCGAGGCGCCTCCTCGTCACCCACCGGCCCTGCGAGCTGCCGACGCCCGAGGGCTACGAGCTCGCCTACGACGGGTTGGAGCTCGACGTCTAGCCGAGCCGGACCGACCTTCGACTGCAGGAAATCTCCTCGTCGGTCGATACCCTCGGCACATGATCTCCGTCGTCGTCCCGCTCCTGAACGAGGAGCGGTCGCTGCGGCCGCTCTACGAGGAGATCCGGTCCGCGCTCGAGGCGAGGGACGAGCCTTTCGAGGTGGTGTTCGTGGACGACGGCTCGACCGACGGGAGCCCTCGCGTCCTGCGCCAGCTCCACGACGAGATGTCGAACGTCGTCGTCGTCACCCTCCGACGGAACTTCGGAAAGGCGGCGGCGCTCCAGGCCGGCTTCCTCGAGGCCCAGGGGGACGTCATCGTCACGATCGACGCCGACCTCCAGGACGATCCCTCCGAGATTCCTGCGCTCCTCGCGAAGCTCGACGAGGGCTTCGACCTCGTCTCGGGGTGGAAGGCGCAGCGCGCCGACGGGTGGGCACGACGCGCCTTCTCGAAGATCTTCAACTGGGCGACCGCAGTCGTCTCGGGCGTGAAGCTGCACGACGTGAACTGCGGACTGAAGGCGTACCGCGCCGAGGTTCTCGCCGGGATCCGTCTCTACGGCGAGCTGCATCGCTTCATCCCTGTGCTCGCGTCGTACCAGGGCTTCCGGGTAGCGGAGATCCCGGTGAACCATCGGGCACGGGAGCACGGCCGCTCCCGGTATGGGGCCGAGCGCTACCTGCGCGGCTTCTTCGATCTCCTCAGCGTCACCTTCATGGGCCGCTACCGACACCGCCCGCTGCACCTCTTCGGTGGCGTCGGCCTCGTGCTCGGGGCCACGGGGTTCCTCATCCTCGTCTACCTGACCGCCCTGAAGATCTCCGGCCAGGGCATCGGCCACCGTCCGCTCCTGACCCTCGGCGTCCTGCTCGTCGTCGTGGGGATCCAGCTCGTCTCCCTCGGCCTCCTCTCCGAGCTCGTGACGCTCCAGCACGTGGAGCGGATGGGAGTCCGCGAGCGAGCAGACCAGATGGTCGCCGACGTCGCTCGCTGAAAGGGTGCTCGCGCAGGCAGCGTCCGTCCTCGCGCGCCGCGTCTCACGCGAGAGGCTCGAGCGTGTAGGCGCCCTCGCCCTGCGACTCGTCATGCCAGCGGCACGTGGAGACCGATTCGAGTGCCCGATCTGCGGAGGCCGCTTCCGCTGGCTCATCCCGTACGGGCACGGGCCAGTGCGACGGAACGCCCTCTGCCCGAGGTGCCTCGCGCTCGAGCGCCACCGCCTCCTCTGGCTCTACCTCGAGGAGCGCACCGACTTCTTCGCAGCCGCGAAGCGCGTGCTCCACGTCGCTCCCGAGCCGTGCTTCGTGGAGCGGTTTCGTGCGCTCCACGGCGACGGGTACGTCACGGTCGACCTACGCATGTCGAGAGCAGACGTCCTAGCAGACATCCTGCGCTTGCCGTTCGCCGACGAATCCTTCGATGTCGCAATCTGCAACCACGTCCTCGAGCACGTCGACGATGACATCCGCGCCCTGCGAGAGCTCCACCGCGTGCTCGCGCGACGAGGCTGGGCGATCCTGCAGTCGCCGGTAGACCGGACTCGAGGCGAGACGTACGAGGATGCGACGATCGACTCCCCGCACGGGCGCGCGCGTGCCTTCGGCCAGTGGGATCACGTTCGGATCTACGGCCTGGACTACGGCGCACGGCTCGCGCAAGCTCGCTTCGACGTCGTCGAGGACGACTTCGTCTCGACGTTGCCTCCCGCCGCAGTGGCGCGCTACGCGCTGCCTACCGACGAGCGCGTCTTCGTCTGCACGAAGAGGTAGTCGCTACCGCTCGATCTCGAGCACACGTACCAGCTCGTCAGCCATCGCCCGCTCGGAGTAGCGTTCGCGCGCTCTCTCACGGGCGGCCCACCCACGCTCCGCGAGCGACGCGCGGTCCGCGAGCGAGGCAGTGAGCACGGCGACCCAAGCGTCAGCATCGCCAGCCGGAACGAGCCTCCCGGTCTCGCCGTCGGCGACTGCCTCGGCCAGGCCTTGGAGATCGGCAGCCACGACCGGCGTTCCGCGCAGCGCGGCCTCGACGACGACGAGCCCAAATCCCTCCACGTCGCCCGGGACCTCGACGTTGGGCTGCACGAAGAGGTCGACGCCCCTGAGGAGCCGCTCGCGCATCGCGTCATCGACGCGACCGAGGAGCCGGACGCGGTCGCTCAGCCCGCCACGCGCCGCCGTCGCTCGGATGCGAGCAGCCTCATCGCCTTCTCCCGCGACGACGTAGACGACATCCTCAGCGAGTCGCGGCACGACCGCCTCCACGAACCACGCGACACCCTTCCGCCGAACGAGGCGGCCGAGGGTGAGGACGAGCGTGCAATCGCTGCTGACGCCGAGGTCCTCGTTCAGGCGAGCTCGAGCCTCGCGGCGGTCGTCGATCGTGAGGTCGGGCGCCTCGGCGCCGAGGCGGAGCACGTGGAGCCGCTCGGGAGGAACCCCGAGCTCTCGCGCGAGGTTGGCTGTGGACTCGCTGTTTGCCAGAACGATCTCCGTCCCTCGCAGCGCCCTCGTGACGAGGCTGCGATACGGGACGTTGTCGAGAGAAAGATCGAGGCCGTGCACCATCGTCGCTGACCGCGTCCTGGAGAGGGAGACAATCGGCCAAGCCGCCGCGCACATGACCGCGTCGCCAGTCAGCACGAGGTCTGCACGGCGAGTCGCGAGGAACCACGCCGCTCGGGCAAGACCTCTCGGAAGCCAGAGGACGCCACGAGCGTCCCCGCCGTACGCGACGAGGATGCTGTTGGGGGTCGCCGCCTGGAGGGCGCGCCAGGTCGAAGCGGCGAGCGTCTGCATGCCGCCGATGGAGGGTGGAAAGCGGCGAGTGAGGAAGAGCGGACGGGTTGGCATCGTCCGTCCTGCTCAGCCGCAGGTCGCGACCGCGAGGAGATCGAGGGCTTCCTCGATCCCGTCCGTGACCCGCCGGACCCGTTCGATGCTCACCTCGCCCGGCTCCGGCGAAGGAGACGCCGACCCGAGCCTCCGGAGGAGGGCGCGCAGCGAATGGTCGAGCACCCCTGGGAGGTGGTAGCGGAGCCCCAGTCTGTCGATCCGCGCGAGCCTGCGCGCCCGTTGGACTCGGCGCCTCTCGATCTCGTTCATCGTGTGGGAGCCGACGATCCCGTAGAGGTCGACGGAGGGGAAGACGGAGCGCATCAGCGCCTCGAGCTCCTCGGGCGAGTACTCGCGCACGTGGTACCGGTTCCACGGCCGCTCTCCGTCGCGCACGCGGTGAGTCCGGTTCGGGGTGACGATCAGCACCTGCCCGTCGGGGCGAGCGACGCGGCGCGCTTCCTGGAGGAACGCGCCCGCGTCCACGACGTGCTCGAGCACCTGGAATGCGAACACGACGTCGAACGACCCAGAGTCGAACGGCAGACGAGACCCGTCGTAGTGGAGGAACGACGCGCCCGGACGCGCGTAGACGCGCGACGCGTGCTCGACGGCAGCTCGGTCGACCTCGATCCCCACGTACTCACCGACGACCCCCGCAAGCATGGCGGAGCCGTAGCCCTCACCGAACCCGATCTCGAGCACGCGATCCCGCCTGCCCGCGAAGTCGGCGAGCATCGCATAGGCGTACCGATGCATCGCCTCGATGACCTCCTGCTCGATCCCGGCTCGACCTGGAACGAGGCGCTCGATGGTCTCCCTCATCGATGGGCGATCAGAAGACCGGAGTCTCGCGCCACACGCCCCACACCTCGCGGAGCGCGTCGCACATCTCGCCGAGGGTGACCTCGTCGCGGGCCGCCTCGATGATGAGCGGCATGAGGTTGACGCCCCCGCGGGCCGCCGCCTCCTTCAGGGCCACGAGCCGCGCCTCGACCGCGGCCGCGTCGCGGCGGGCGCGCACGGCGCGCAGCCGCTCGATCTGCTTGCGCTCGAGGGCGGGGTCGATCTTGAGGATGGGGATCGGCTCCTCGGCCTCGAGCTGGTAGCGGTTGACGCCGACGATGACCCGCTTGCCCGACTCGACCTCCGACTGGTAGCGGTAGGAGGCCTCCGCCATCACGCGCAGGAAGAAGCTCTGCTCGA
>JAVQXS010000113.1:0-5557 GCA_033578065.1 Thermoleophilia bacterium | reverse complement strand
TCGACCACCCTGACTACGTCGCCACGCGCCTCCGAGCACCGAGGGATCCGCTCGTTGTCGTTCCGCTCTCGCTCTCCGAGCGAACGGGACCGATCTACGGCGAGCGCCCGCTCGCCGAGACCGATGCCGACCTCACCCGCCAACACGCAGGCGAGCCGCTCGGGCAGCGCATCGTCGTCGCTGGGCGCCTGCTCGGCTCGGACGGACGACCGCTCGAGGGGCAGCTCATCGAGATCTGGCAGGCGAACGCGGCGGGACGCTACCGACACGACGTCGACTCGTGGGACGCCCCTCTCGATCCCAACTTCTCGGGTGCCGGCCGCTGCCTCACCGATCGCGAGGGCCGCTACCGCTTCGTCACCATCCTGCCGGGCGCGTACCCGTGGCGCAACCACCCGAACGCCTGGCGGCCGCGACACATCCACTTCTCGCTCTTCGGCCGCGCCTTCACGGAGCGCCTCGTCACGCAGATGTACTTCCCCGGCGATCCGCTCCTCGCGTACGACCCGATCTTCAACGCGATTCGGGATCCGCGAGCACGCGAGCGGCTCATCTCGAGGTTCGACCTCGACCTCACGGAAGACCACTGGGCGCTCGGCTTCCGCTTCGACATCGTCGTCGGAGGACGGGAGTCAACGCTCTTCGAGGACGACGAGTGACAGCGCTCCCGCTCACGCCCTCCCAGACCGTCGGGCCGTACCTGCGGATCGGTCTCATCGGCGGCCCCATCGGAAGCCGCTTGATCGACGAGTCCGACCCGCGTGCCATCCGCATCCACGGCCTCCTCCTCGATGGCGCCGGGGAGCCGGTGCTCGACGGGCTCATCGAGATCTGGCAGGCGAACGCGGCAGGGCGCTACGCGCACCCTGCAGACGACCGGGACGAGCTCCCCCTCGAGGAGGGCTTCTGGGGGTTCGGTCGCTCAGAGACCGCCGATGGCGGGCGCTTCGAGCTCCTCACGGTGAAGCCAGGGCGAGTTCCGTGGATCGATGGGCGCCCGCAGGCCCCCCACCTCCTCGTCTCGGTGCTCGCGCGGGGCCTCCTCCGCCGCCTCGCCACGAGGATGTACTTCCCCGACGAGGAGGAGGCGAACGCCGAGGATCCGGTGCTGTCCGCGCTCACGCCGAGGGAGCGCGCCACCCTCCTCGCCCGTCCTGACGGGCGCGACCTCCGCTTCGACATCGTCCTCCAAGGCCCGCGCCAGACGACGTTCTTCGCGCTGTGACGCCGTTCCCCGCACTCTTCGTTCCAGCGGAGCTCCGCGACGCGGTCTCTGACGAGGCGTGGCTCCGAGCGATGCTCGAGGCGGAGGCTGCGCTCGCACGAGCCGGTGCCGGGGTCGGCCTCGTTCCCGACGCCGCTGCACGTCGCATCGTCGAAGCCTGCCGGACGCACCGTTTCGCTCCGGAGCGGATCGCCGTCGAGGGTCGGGCTGTCGGCAACCCCGCGGAGCCGCTCGTCCGCGCTCTCCGAGAGGCCGTCGGGCCCGAGGTGGCCGACTACGTCCACTACGGCGCGACGAGCCAGGACATCGTCGATACGGCGGCGATGCTCGTCTCCAGGCGCGCGCTCGCCCACGTCCTCGGAGCCCTCGACCGGCTGGCCGATGGCTGCGCTGAGCTTGCCCGCGCGCACCGCTCGACCCCGATGGCTGCTCGCACGCTCCTCCAGCAGGCGGTGCCGACGACGTTCGGGCTGAAAGCTGCCGGCTGGCTCGTGGGAACGCTCGAGGCGCGGGAGGCCCTCGAGCGCGTCCGCTCCGAGCGTCTCGCCGCGCAGCTCGGCGGCGCGGCAGGGACGCTCGCCGCGCTCGGGGAGCAGGCGCTCGAGGTCGCTCGTCGCTTCGCGTCCGAGCTCGGCCTCGCGGAGCCGACGCTGCCCTGGCATGCGAACCGCCAGCGCGTCGCCGAGCTCGGTGGAGCGCTCGCGGCCGCCGCCGGAGCGGCCGCGAAGGTCGCTCGGGACATCGTGCTCCTCGCCCAGAGTGAGATCGCAGAGGTCTCGGAGGGAGCTCCAGGCAGCTCCTCGACCATGCCGCACAAGCGCAACCCCACGCGCTCGACGCTCGCGATCGCCTGCGCGCGCCTCGCCGAGGCGCATGCGGGAGCCCTCGCGAGCGGACTCGACCACGAGCACGAGCGCGCGGTGGGATCCTGGCACGCGGAGTGGGAGGCCCTCTCCGGAGCGCTCGCGTTCGCGGGCGGGGCGGCTGCCGCGGCTGCCGATGCCGTCCACGGACTCGAGGTGGATACCGAGCGGATGCGCGCGAACCTCGCTTCGGCTGCCCAGCGCGTGACGGCCGAACGCGTCACCCTCGCTCTCACGCCTCGCCTGGGCCGGCGTCGAGCAGCTGCGATCGTGGCTGAGGCATCGCGCTCCGGGCGCCTTCGCGATGCCCTCCTCGCCGACACGAGCGTCGGCCTCGGGGCGTCGGAGCTCGATGCTCTCCTCGACCCCACCCAGTACCTCGGAGCGGCAGAGGCGCTCGTCGACCGGGCGCTCGCGGAGCACGGCGGGGCTCGTCGGTGAGGATCGCGCACGAGCTCCACGGACCCGAGGAGGCGCCAGTCGTCGTCCTCTCGAGCTCGCTCGGAACGACGAGGGAGCTCTGGGCGCCGCAGATCCCGGCGCTCGCTCGAGATCTCCGCGTCCTCGCCTACGACCACCCCGGGCATGGCGAGTCGGACCTGCCAGGCGAGGGGTGCTCGATCGAGGGGCTCGCGCGCTCCCTCCTCTCGCTCCTCGACGAGCTCGAGCTCGAGCGCGTCTCGATCGGCGGCGTCTCGCTCGGAGGGATGGTCGCGACCGCGATCGCGCTCGAGGCGCCCGAGCGCGTCGACCGACTCGTCCTCGCCTGCACGTCCGCGTTCCTCGGCCCTCCAGAGACGTGGCTCGAGCGCGCGGCGACCGTTCGTCGTTCCGGCATCGAGGCGATCGCGGACGCGGTGCTCGGGCGCTGGTTCACCGCCGAGCTCGCGGCCGCCCAGCCCGAGATCCCTGCCCGCTTCCGAGCGCTCCTCCTCTCAACCTCGCGCGAGGGCTACGCACGCTGCTGCGAGGCGATCGCTCGCTGGGACGCCCGGGAGCGTCTGACGGAAATCCGCGCGCCCACGCTCGTCGTCGCTGGGGCCGACGATCCCGCGACCCCGGTCGCGCACAGCGAGCTCCTCGCCTCGCGGATCCCGAACGCGCATCTCGTCGTTCTCGAGCGCGCGGCGCATCTGGCGAACGTCGAGCGGGCGCCGGAGTTCACCCAGGAGCTCCTCGCCCACCTCACGGAAGGAGCGAGCGGTGGATGAGGGGATGAAGACGAGACGCGAGGTGCTCGGGAACGAGCACGTCGATCGGGCGCTCGCGTCGTCATCGGAGTTCACGGCTGAGTTCCAAGAGCTCATCACTCGCTACGCGTGGGGAGAGATCTGGTCACGGCCGGGCCTCGACCGCCGCACTCGGAGCGCCATCACGATCACCGCGCTCGTGGCGAGCGGTCGCGAGCACGAGCTCGCCCTCCATGTCCGAGCAGCCCTCCGCAACGGACTCACCACGGCCGAGCTCAAGGAGGTGCTCCTCCAGTGCGCGATCTACTGCGGCGTGCCGGCCGCGAACGGCGCCTTCGCGATCGCGGAGCGGGTCCTGCGGGAGGAGGGGGCGCTCTGAGACGAGAGCGCACGGAGGTCGGAATCGTCGGCGCCGGCCCGGCAGGCCTCCTGCTCGGTCACCTCCTCGAGCGCGCGGGAGTCGAGACCGTCATCCTCGAGCTCCGTAGCCGGGCTTACGTCGAAGCCCGCATCCGCGCCGGGGTGGTCGAGCACGCGATCGTCGACCTGCTCATCGAAGCCGGGGCAGGCGAGCGGCTTCGTCGGGAAGGCCTCGTCCACCGAGGGATCGAGCTCCAGTACGCGGGCGAGCGCCACCGAATCCCGCTGAGCGAGCTCACCGGCGGGAAGACGATCGTCATCTACGGCCAAACGGAGATCGTGAAGGACCTCATCCGCCTGCGGCTCGCGTCGGGGCAGCCACTCCACTTCGAGGTCTCGGAGGTCGCGCTCCACGACCTCGAGAGCGAGCGTCCACGCATCCGCTACACGCACGAAGGTCAGGAGGTCGAGCTCGTCTGCAACGTCATCGCCGGCTGCGATGGGTTCCATGGCGTCTCCCGGCCGAGCATCCCGGCGCACAGCCGGTCCGAGTTCTCGCGCGAGTACCCCTACGGCTGGCTCGGAATCCTCGCCGCGGTCGCGCCGTCGAACGACGAGCTCGTATACGCGCACCACGAACGCGGCTTCGCCCTCCTCAGCCTCCGCTCACCGGAGCGCAGTCGCCTCTACCTCCAGTGCCGGCCAGACGAGGATCTCGCCCAGTGGCCTGACGAGCGCATCTGGGAGGAGCTCCAGGCTCGGCTCGGGCTCCCCGGTTGGCAGCTTGCAGAAGGCCCGATCCTCGAGAAGAGCGTCACCGGGATGCGCAGCTACGTCTGCGAGCCGATGCGCTACGGGCGGCTCTTCCTCGCTGGCGACGCCGCGCACATCGTGCCGCCGACCGGGGCGAAGGGTCTCAATCTCGCCCTCCACGACGTGCGGGTGCTCGCCGAGGCGCTCGTCGACTTCCTTCGCTCGCGCCGCACGACGGGGATCGACGCGTACTCGGACACCTGCCTCCGCCGCGTCTGGCGCGCGGAGCACTTCTCGTGGTGGATGACCCAGATGCTCCACCGTCCGGAGAACCAAGACCCCTTCGACCTCCGGCTGCAGCTCTCCCAGCTCCGGTACGTGACGAGCTCGCAGGCGGCGGCGACGTCGCTCGCCGAGAACTACGTCGGCCTCGACGTCGTGTAGCGTCAGGAGAGCGTCGAGAGGCCACCGGAGGGAACGGGTTCCGTGCGGCCGCGGGGACGCTCCTCGAGCTCCTCGAGACCCGCCTCGACGAGCAGCCGCCGCCCCCAGGCGAAGGTCTGCTCGTACCAGCCGACGAGCGGCTGGAGCGTCGTCCCGTTCCGCGAGGAGTGGACGAACCAGCCGTTGCCGACGTAGATGCCCATGTGCCCGATCTCGGACGGCCTCGAGCGTGGGCCGCGAGGCCCGAAGAAGATGACGTCTCCCGGCTCGAGCGCTGACCGAGGGACGCGGTGCTCGGGCCGCACCTCGCCGCTCATCGCGTACGACGTCCGGCCGCGGAGCGTGGCGGCGAGGGCGGGGGCAGCGGGGAGGGGCTCGAGCTTGAAGACGCGCCAGACGAGGCCGGAGCAGTCGAAGCCCCCGGGGACGAGCCGGCCACCGACCTCCTGGGGGCGCTCGGAGGCGCCTCCCCAGACGTAGGGCGACCCGACGAGGCGGAGAGCGCGCCGAAGGATCTCCTGCCGCAGGGGGTCGAGCGCTGGGATCGCGAAGCCCTTGACCGCGCGACGGAGCGCGTCGACCTCGCCCGCTTCGAGCGCGAGCACCCGGGCGAGCGAGTACGCCGCCTCCGCCCTGCTCGCAGGCTCATCGAGCTGTCGCTCGAGGTGCTCGGCGGGGATGGGGTGGTTCGTGCGGAGGCCGAGGAGGCGAGCGACCGTCTC
>JAVQXS010000112.1:0-5600 GCA_033578065.1 Thermoleophilia bacterium | reverse complement strand
CCCGCATACGATGCGCCACGTGCGCCAGCCGGAGCTGACCTCGCCGCTGCTCGACCTGTTCCTCGAGCTCTGCGCCATCCCGAGCCCCTCGAGGAAGGAGCGGGCCGTCGCCGATCGCGTCGGGGCCGCCCTGACCGAGCTCGGCCTCGAGTGGGACGAGGACGACGCCGCCGCGCGACTCGACGGCGACACTGGCAACATCTACTGCCGCATCCCGCCGTCGGACGGCGCCGTGGGCACGCCCCTCTTCTTCTGCGCGCACACGGACACGGTCCCCCCCGAGGGGCCGATCGAGCCGCTCGTCGGCGAGGACGGCGTCGTGCGGAATGCGGCCGGGACGATCCTCGGCGCCGACAACAAGGCCGCCATCGCCGCGATGCTCGAGGCCGCCCGCCGGATCGTGCGGGAGGGTCGCCGACACGCGGGGATCGAGCTCCTCTTCACCCCTCAGGAGGAGATCTCGCTGCGCGGCGCCGCCGCGTTCGACCACGCGCGTCTTCAGGCGAGGATCGGGTTCGTCTACGACCAGGGCGGCTCGATCGGGGAGATCGTCGTCGGCTCGCCGCATGGCAGGCTGCTCGACCTCCACTTCCGCGGTCGAGCCGCACACGCGGGCATGTTCCCCGAGGACGGCCGCTCCGCGATCGCCGCCGCCGCGCGCGCGATCGCCGACTTCCGGCTCGGGAGGATCGACGAGGAGACGAGCGCGAACGTCGGGGAGATCGTGGGTGGGAGCGCACGGAACGTCGTGCCCGAGCGGTGCTCCGTGAGCGCCGAGGTGCGCTCGCACGACGAGGCGAAGGCCGACGAGCTCATCCGCGAGATGATCGAGACGGCGGCCTTCGCGGCCACCCTCGACGAGTGCGAGCTCGAGACGACGGTCCGTCCGAGCTTCACCGGCTACCGCTTCCGGAAGGACGACCCCGCGGTCACGCTCGCCTCGAGAGCGCTGCGCGCGTGCGGCTTCGAGCCGAGGTACGCGCTCTCGGGCGGGGGAGCGGACGCGAACGTCTTCAACGCCTGCGGCCGGGCGTGCGTGAACCTCGCGAACGGCATGCTCGACATCCACACGCCGAAGGAGCGGATCGCCGTCGCCGACCTCGAGGCGATGGTCGAGGTGACGCTCGCGCTCGTCGACGCCGCCGCTGCCGCTCCCGGCGAGACGCCTGGGCGCCTCAGCTGATCTCGACGACGACCTCGTACGTTCGCCACTCGACCGACTCGAGGAGCGGCTGCGCGCGCTCGAGCGCCTCCTGGAACGCAGGCGTCGTCCGGACGCGCTCGAGCTCCTCCGGGCTCTTCCAGGGGCCGACGAGGCTCACGAACCGTCGCGGCTCGTCGAGGTCGCGCACGAGGCGGGAGACGATCCCCGGGCGGTCGCCTGGGACGAGGGCGGTCGTCGCCTCCCACGTACGGACGAACTCCTCCTCCTTGCCCGCCTCGACCAGCCACAGACCAGCGCTGTAGACCACGGCTCCTCCCTTCGTCTCAACACGTACATCCTGCCCGCAGGAGACCGGTTACAGTGCGGGAGGCATGAGGGTCGGCGTCGCGAAGGAGATCAAGCCGCAGGAGTACCGCGTCGCCCTGACCCCTGCTGGGGCGCGCGAGCTCGTCCAGCGCGGGCACGAGGTGCTGGTCGAGACAGGGGCAGGGGTCGGCAGCGCGTTCCCGGATGCGGAGTACGTCCGGGCTGGAGCGAGGATCGTCTCCGCGGAGGAGGTGTGGGCGTCCTCCGACCTCCTCCTCAAGGTGAAGGAGCCGATCGAGCCGGAGTACGGCCGGCTGCGGGAGGGGCTCACGCTCTTCACGTACCTCCACATCGCCGCCGACGAGCCGCTCACGCGCGCGCTCGTCGACTCCGGAATCACGGCGATCGCGTACGAGACCGTGGAGACGGCCTCGGGAGCGCTCCCGCTGCTCGCGCCGATGAGCGAGATCGCCGGGCGGCTCGCCCCGCAGGCGGGGGCGCACTACCTCGAGAAGCCCCACGGGGGGCGAGGGATCCTCCTCGGTGGCGTCGCCGGGGTCGCCCCGGCGCGCGTCGTCATCATCGGCGGCGGGATCGTCGGCTACAACGCCGCCGTCATCGCGATCGGCATGGGGGCTCAGGTGACGATCCTCGAGCGCTCGGCGGAGCGCATGCGCTACCTCGAGCAGATCCTCAGCGGGCGCGTGAGCCTCCTCATGTCGTCGAGCCTCCAGATCGAGGAGTCGGTGCAGGACGCCGACCTCGTCGTCGGCGCCGTGCTCATCCCGGGTGCGCTCGCGCCGAAGCTCGTGACGCGGGACATGGTCGCCGCGATGAAGCCCGGAAGCGTCCTCATCGACGTCGCGATCGACCAAGGCGGCTGCGCCGAGACCTCGCGCCCGACGACCCACGACGATCCCGTCTACGTCGTCGACGACGTCACCCACTACTGCGTCGCGAACATGCCGGGCGCGGTCCCCATCACCTCGACGCGGGCGCTCACGAACGTCACGCTGCCGTACGCGGAGGAGCTCGCGGACAAGGGGACGGTCGCGGCGGTGACGGAGAATCCCGAGCTCGCCCTCGGCGTGAACGTCATCGGCGGGAAGATCACGTACGAGGCGGTCGCCGAGGCGCACGGGATGGAGTACACCCCCCTCGAGGACGTCCTCGCCGCCCGTGTCGGCTGAGGGCTACGCTGCCCCGCGCTTCGCGCGTCGGTAGAGGCGACCCGCCGGCCGCCCGTCGGAGCGCTTCCGCTGCTCACGGGTCGGACGCTCCTCCCCTTCGCCCTCCTTCTTCGGCGTCCGCTCGGTGGGGAAGAGCTTGATGACGACGAAGGTGACGAGCGCGGCGAGCCCGACGATGGCGACGATGTAGACGGCGAGGAGGAGGAGGCCAAGGGCGCGGTCCAAAGCCGTCGTACAATACCCCCGTGCCGCGGGCGTGCGTGATCGTGCTCGACGCCGTCGGCGCGGGCGCGTTGCCGGACGCGGCGGAGTACGGGGACGACGGCTCCAACACCCTCGGGAACGTAGCCCGCGCGGTCGGGGGTCTCGACCTGCCGAACCTCGAGGCGCTCGGGCTCGGCAACGTCATGCCGCTCGAGGGTGCGCCGCCGCAGCCCGCCGCTCCCGCCGTCGCCGGCCGCCTCGTCGAGCGCTCGAAGGGCAAGGACACGACGACGGGGCACTGGGAGCTCATGGGGATCATCCTCCCGACCGCCTTCCCGACGTACCCGCACGGCTTCCCCGACGAGGTCATCGACCCGTTCATGAACCGCACCGGGCGCGGCGTGCTCGGGAACAAGCCTGCCTCGGGAACGGAGATCATCCAGGAGCTCGGCGAGGAGCACCAGCGGACGGGGAAGTGGATCGTCTACACGTCGGCGGACTCCGTCTTCCAGGTCGCCGCCCACGAGGAGACGATCCCGCTCGAGGAGCTCTACGAGGCCTGCCGCATCGCGCGCGAGATCCTCACCGGGCGCCACGCCGTCGGCCGGGTCATCGCGCGACCCTTCCTCGGCGAGCCGGGGCGCTACGAGCGGACACCGAACCGCCACGACTTCTCGCTCGAGCCCCCGCGGCCGAACCACCTCTCCGCCATCCGCGCCGGCGGGGCGACCGTCTACGGGGTCGGCAAGATCGCCGACATCTTCGCCCACCAGGACATCGACGTGTCCCATCCGACGCGCTCGAACGTCGAGGGCATCCAGACGACGATCGAGCTCCTGCAGACGATCGACGAGGGCCTCGTCTTCGTCAACCTCGTCGAGACGGACATGCTCTGGGGCCACCGGAACGACCCGGTGAACTTCCACCGCTGCCTCCAGGACTTCGACCGGCGGCTCCCCGACATCCTCGAGGCTCTCCGGGACGGCGACCTCCTCATCCTCACCTCCGACCACGGCTGCGATCCGACGACGCCTTCCACCGACCACTCGCGCGAGCACGCGCTCCTCCTCGCCTACGCGGAGGGACGAAACGCCGCCGGGCGCGTCCACGAGAACGGCGAGTTCGCGGACGTCGGCGCGACGGCGAGCGCGTGGCTCGGGGGCAAGGCGGCGGGCCGCAAGCTCCCGGGCCGCGTCATCGAGCTCTGACGGTCGGACGGTCGCGTCCTGCCGCTGCGACTGACGGCGTCTGCGAGAGGCCCGGGGAGCGACTCGAGCGCGTCCGCAGGCACCTCGCGGCGAGATGAGCGCGCTCCGCGTGACGCTCCTCCATCGGGGGCGGAGCGTGGTCTCGCTCGTCAGCGTCGTCCCGGCGATCCTCGCTCTCTGGCTCGCGGGCTGACGCCTCTGAGGAGTCGCGCCCTCGTCGAGTAGCCTCCTGAGCGTGATCCGCGCGGCGGAGCTCATCGAGCGCAAGCGGAACGGGGGCGAGCTCGCAGACGCGGAGATCGCCGACCTCATCCTCGGCTTCGCCCGCGGCGAGATCCCCGACTACCAGGTTGCCGCCTGGTGCATGGCCGTGTACTTCCGCGGGTTGACCGGTCGCGAGACGTACGCGCTCACGGAGGCGATGATCCACTCCGGGGAGACGCTCGACCTCGGATCGGCGCTCGGTCGTCGCATCGTTGACAAGCACTCCACGGGCGGCGTCGGGGACACGACGTCGCTCGTCGTCGGCCCGATCGTCGCCGCCTGCGGGGTGCCGTTCGGGAAGATGTCGGGGAGGGGGCTCGGGCACACGGGCGGCACCCTCGACAAGCTCGAGTCGATCCCGGGCTACCGGATCGAGCTCTCGATCCCCGAGCTCCTCGCGCAGGTGCGGGAGGTCGGGCTCGCGATCGTCGGGCAGACGGCCGACCTCGTGCCCGCCGACAAGAAGCTCTACGCCCTTCGCGACGTGACGGCGACGGTCGACATCGTCCCCCTCATCGCGTCCTCGATCATGTCGAAGAAGCTCGCTGCTGGCGCGGAGGCGATCGTCCTCGACGTCAAGGTGGGAGACGGCGCCTTCATGAAGACGGTCGAGGACGCGCGCATCCTCGCCGAGCAGATGATCGACCTCGGCCGGCGAGCCGGGCGCGACGTCGTCTGCCTGCTCACGGACATGGAGCAGCCCCTCGGGAAGGCGGTCGGCAACGCGCTCGAGGTGCGGGAGGCGGTCGAGACGCTCTCCGGGAGCGGCCCTCCCGACCTCAGGGAGCTCGCGCTCGAGGCAAGCGCCCGACTCCTCGCGCTCTCCGACCTCGGTATCGACCGAGACGAGGGACGCCGTCGCGCCGAGGAGGCGCTCGCTCGGGGCGCCGCGCTCGCACGCTACGAGCGCTGGATCCGCGCCCAGGGGGGAGATCCGGACCCTGAGGCGCTCCCCCGCGCTCCCGTCGTCCGCGACGTCCTCGCTCCCCGGGACGGGATCGTCGTCCGGCTCTCGGCGCTGCGCATCGGGCGTGCGGCGCTCGAGCTCGGTGGCGGGCGCACGACGAAGGAGGACACGATCGACCACGCGGTGGGCATCGTCTGCCGCCGCAAGCGGGGGGAAGTCGTCCGCGCCGGAGAGGCGCTCGCGGAGGTGCATGCGCGGGACGAGGCGTCTGCTGCCCGCGCCCTCGATGCCGTCCTCGCCGCCTACGAGCTCGGAGACGAGCCTCCCCGGGAGCGAGCGATCCTCCTCGACGTCCT
>JAVQXS010000111.1:0-5666 GCA_033578065.1 Thermoleophilia bacterium | reverse complement strand
ATGCGCTCGGCGCGATTGCCCTCGTAGAGCGTTCCCACGTTGTCCCAGTCCGTCCAGAGCCCGATGTGGTCCTCGTCGCGCACGTAGTTGTTGCGGATGACCGCGTTCCGGGAGCGGAGAATCTTCACCGCCGCCGTGTGCCAGGGAGCGATCGAGGTCCGGTGGTTCGCGTAGAAGACGTTGTTCTCGACGGTGATACCTATGCCGTCCGCCGCCGAGAACCCGCACTGCCCGTTGTCGTGAACGAGGCTGTTCCGAAGCACCTGGGCGGTGGCACCGCACGCGTGGTTGAGTCGGATCTCGACCCGATCGAGCACCCAGCCCTCCTTCCCTTCGATCGTGTACGAGCTCGCTGGGGTCGCGAACTTCTCGACGACGATTCCCGAGACCGTGACGTTGACGGCGTCGGTCCGGAAGGAGCGCAGCGCCTGCGGGGCGACCGCGACCTCGACCCGATGACCCGCCGGGTTGTCGGCGATGTAGATCCGGTCGTTCGCGTAGTCGAAGAAGAACTCGCCCGAGGAGAGCTCCGAGAGCGAGCCGACGCGGGTGAGCCAGCGATCGTCGTAGAAGACGTTGTTCGTGCGCAGGCACAGCGTGCCCCCGCTGCTCCCGCACGGAGCCGTCGGCCAGCCGGGGTCGCCGTACCCCTCCATCGTCATGCCCGACGCGACCCAGAACGCGCCTGATGGAACGAAGCTCGCGGTGATGTCTCGCGCGCCCGACCAGATCGCGCCGGGCTCGCCGATGAACGTGCTCCCCGCCTTCGGTACGACAGCGGTCGTGAACCGGTGGACGCCTGCGCGGATGCAGAAGGTGCCCGCAGGGTTCGCAGCCACGGCGGCAGCGACGGAGTCGAGGCCAGGCATGACCTGAATCCCGTTGCAGCTCCAGCCGCTCGAGAACATGGACTGGTTCGAGACCGAGTAGACGCTCGCGACGGGCGCGCTCTCGTTCCCTGCTGCGTCGTACGCGCGAACCTCCACCGTGTGCTGTCCGTTCGTCTCGCGCGTCGTGTCCCAGGTGAAGGTGTGGGGGGCGACGGTCGACGTCCCCCTGAGCGCGCCGTCGATCCGCATCTCGACACGCTCGACGCGGACGTTGTCGGACGCCGAGACAGCCACCGTCGCCGTGCCCGAGAGCGTCGCGCCCGCGGCAGGAGACGTGATCGTGACCGACGGACGAGCGGTGTCGATCGTCCACGTCGTTCCTGCGACGCCGCTCTCGAGCCCGGACGAGCTCACCGCGACGACCTCGAACCGATGACTCCCTGCCGCCAGCGCGGTGTACGCCTTCGGGCTCGCGCAGCTCGCGAACGGCGCGGCGTCGAGCCGACAGCGGTACGTCACCCCGGCCGTCGTGCTCGAGAACTCGAACGTTGCGCTCGTCGCGTTCGTGATGCTCGCGGGGCCGGAGTGGATCGTCGGAGGTGCCGGCGGCGCGGGAGGCGGCGGCGCGGGAGGCCGCGGCGCGGGAGCGGACTCGATCTGCCACGCGAACGAGGCCACGCCGCTCTCCAGACCAGCGCCGTCACGGGCCTTCACCTCGAAGCGATGGGAGCCGACCGCGAGCGAGCTGTACGTCTTGGGGCTTGCGCACGTCGCGAAGGAGGCCCCGTCGAGCCGGCAGAGGTACGAGACGCCAGGAGTCGGGCTCGAGAACCGGAACGTCGCCTCGCGCGAGGTGGTCACGCTCGTCGGGCTCGACTCGATGACGGGTGTCGTAGGAGGTGCGGCACGACGGGGCTCGATCGACCACACCCAGAGAGCAGCCGGGCTCCTCGTCTCTCCGGCCACGGCGACCACCTCGAAGGCGTGGAGGCCGCTGCTCAGGCTCGCGTACGTCACCGGGCTCGTGCATCGCGCGAAGGGCGCTCGGTCGAGCCGACACTCGTACCCGCTCACGCGCCCCTTCGACGAGAACCGGAAGGTCGCCGTCGTCTCGACGGTGGGGTTCGCTGGGCCGGAGACGATCTGGGGCGTCCGTGGGAGATGCTTGGAGCCCCACTCCCCGACCGTACCGCCCCTCGAGATCGAGCCGGCGGTAGCCCCCGCCGCCGCCGCGAGCGCGAGGATGATCCAGAGGGTTGCAGCGAGCTGAGCGCGGGTGATGAGCATCTGCGGCGACTCCTTGGGCGGCAATCGCCAGGACGGATTCGGTGGCGGGCTCGCCCTGGCTTCCCCGCTAGGGTCGGCAGGCCCTTCGGGGAGCCCAATCCATCGGAAGGGGTAGAGGCCCCCCATGCCGTGTCACTCGAACGAAGGCTTCGCGAGTACCCTTGCCGGCGTGGCCCCCTGCCCCTTCACGCTCGGCGCTCGCGCCTGGCGTTTCCTTCGCAGCGACGACTTCCGGAGGGCACCCGTGCGCGCGGTGTCGCGGCGACTCGCGTGGCGAGCGCGCTGGCGGCTGCGGCCCGGGGAGCCGATCGTGCTCGATCCGTGGGCGCTCGGGCTGCGGATCGCGCTTCCACGCACCGGAACTGCGGCCCTCGTCTACTACAACGGCTTCTCCGATCCGCTGCTCGCAAATGAGATCATCGACCGGCTCGCGCCCGGAACGACGTACGTCGAGGTCGGAGCGCACATCGGCGAGTACGTCCTCTGCGCCGCGGCCACGGTCGGGCCACGAGGCCGAGTCTTCGCGTTCGAGCCCAACCCGGCGCTCGCCGGCGCTGTCGAGGAGAACGTCCGGCTGAACGGGCTCGAGAACGTGACTGTGCTGCCGCTCGCGGTCAGCGCCCGCTCGGGACGCAGCGGCTTCCACCACAACGATCGCTCAGGAGGGGGCTGGCTCGTGCAGGGGCCCGATGCGCCTCTCAGGGTCGAGACCACCTCTCTCGACGACTTCGCACGGCGCTTCCGGATCCGGACGATCGACCTCGTGAAGATCGACGCGGCAGGCGCCGAGACGGACGTCCTCGCCGGAGCGCGAGAGCTCGCCACGAGCGGCCGACTCCCTCTCGTGATCGCGAAGCTCTACAACCCGGCCGTGGCTCGCGAGCGCTTCGGCGTCGAGAGCCTCGATCTCGTCGAGCTGCTTCTGCGGTGGGGCTACCGACTCAAGGCCCTCTCGGGAACGGGGAGAGTGCCGATCCACAACGTCTCCGACATCTCCCCCGTGCTCGCCTCCGCCTACACCGTCGTCGTCGTCGGGACACGCTCCCCGAGCTCGCTCTGAGACTGCGGCAGAACGCCTGTCGGTCGTAGCGCGAGCCCGATCGTGAGCGTAGCCGCGACAGCGGCGCCGAGTGCGAAGCCCCATGCCGCCCCCTCCACGCCCGCGAGCGAGGCGAGGATGGAGCTCGCGCCGACTGTCGTGCCGATGCCCACGATCGAGCACGCGAGGAGCGCGCCTCCTCGCCGCTGCGCGGTCAGGAGGAGACCGAACCCGACCGCCGCAGCGAGGGCGAGCTGCCAGGCCGAGAGCGGCACCACGAGCGTGCCGAAGCCCCCGAACTCGCCACCGAAGACGAGGGCGAGGAGCGCCGTCCCCTGCACGAGCATCACGACCACGTAGGCGAACGTCAGCGACACGACGCCGAGGCTGATCGCAGCCGCGAGCCGCACGGCCTCGTCGTGCGAGCGGGCGAGCGCGCGCGACACCGCTGGTAGACCCGGAAGCGCCGCTGCTCGGGAGAGGAGGGAGAAGGGCGCGAACACCGTCTCGGCGGCACGAAGACCACCGACCCCCGAGCTGCCGAGGATGAGCGTCAGCGCCGCGACGAGCGCGTAGCTCCCCCCCTGGTACGCGCCTTCCTGCACGACGAGCCAGCGCCCGAGGGCGAACGCGCGCCCCCGGAACCACCGCCATCCTCGGCTCGCACGCAGGTAGCCCGTTGGCAGCAGCGTCACGCCAGCGGCGGCGACAGCCCCACATCCCCACGCCGCGACGACCGTCGCGCTGCCGGGTGACGGGCTTGCGAGCACGAGGACGCAGACGAAGATCGAGAGCCAGAGCACCTCGCTCGCCGCCGCCAGCCGCCCTCGACCATCCCGAAAGAGCGCGGACTTCGCGAGATCGTGAGCGAGGGCAGGCGCAAGCCACGGAGCGAAGGCGAGCATCCCCTCGCCTAGCGTGCCCCCGACCGCGAGCCCGCCTGCGGCGAGAGCGACCGACCCGGCTCCGGCGACGACGATGGTCACGGAGAGCGCCGCCCGCGTCTCATGCACGCGGACGTCGAACGACGCCGCGGACGACGTCGCGACGAGGGGAGTGACGACGAGCGCACGGTGGACGTTCAGCGCGACGAGGTAGGCCGCAAACCCAGCGACGATGACACCGAGCCCGGAGGGGCCGAGCAGACGTCCCCCGGCGACGGTCAGGGCGACGCTCGAGGCGGAGGAGCTCACCTGCGCGACGAGCCCCCACGTCCAGAGCCGGCGTTCCTTGAGCAGCGGACGGAGGCGGCTCATACGGGCCGTGACCCTCTCGCTCGCCAACTCTCGGCGGCGAGGACGTACGAGAGCACGAGCATGATGACGGTGGTGAGACCGAAGACCTCGAACGTCGGCCCCGTGAGGCTCCTCACGGTCACGAACGCGACGAGGAGCCCCGGGTACACGAGGCCGTCCGGGGCGACGAGATCTCGTAGTGCCGCGCGCCACAGGAGGACGAGGAATGCGAGCAGGAGGGCGACGCCGACGACCCCCGTGCCGACGAGCGCCTCCACCCACGTGCCGTGGATCGTCGACGTCTGGCCGTAGCCGAGCCGGGCGAGCACCTCGAAGCGCGTCGCAGTGAGGAGGCCCTTGCCGAGGAGCGGCGACTCCTCCCAGACGCCGAGAGCGTGCGTCCAGAACGAGACCCTTCCGGAGAGCTGCGCGGCCTGCTCTCGCGTCTGACCGCGGAGGACGTACGGCTCTGCCGCGTTCACGATCGACGACCAGGACCAGATCGCGGCGCTCAGGGCGACCACGACGGCGGCCGCAGCGAGAACCCGCCTTCGCCGAGTGACGAGAAGGAGCACGAGAGCCACGGCCGTCCCGAGGTAGCCCGTCCGGTACTGGGCGGCGAGGAGCGACACGAGACCGAGGGCCATGAGCGCGACGTGCCAGCGGGTCGTCGATCGGCCGCTCACCCGCATCCCCAACGCCCAGAGGAACACGAGAGCCCCGAGCTCGCCGACGCCGTTCGAGGCGATCGCCGGGAGCAGGCCCTGGATCTGGTAGGGGAACGGCTCGACATCCGTGGCGACTGCCTCGGACGGGCGCAGGAGGACGCCTACCCACACCGACGCGAGGAGGACGATGAGCGAGACGAGCACGACCCGCTCCAGGCGGCGGATCGCCTCGATCCCGCCGAACCGAACGGCGGCCACGACGACGAGGAGCCCGACCGCGAGCTCGACCCCGCGATACGCGGTGAGTGGCAGGTTGAGCGAGAGCGGGGCGCCCAAGAAGACGACCGCCGTGTAGCCGCCGAAGACGAGCGCTCCCGCGGGCGCGCCGATCCTCTCCGTCGCGATCGGAGCTCGAAGCAACGTCAGCCATGCGAGCAGCGCTGCTGCGCCGACGCAGAGGAGGCGGAAGATCGCCGCGGAGTCGAGCGGGTTCTGCGCGAGCGCTTCCGCATCGCGAACCCTGAAGACGAGGGTGCTCAGGATGAGGAGCACGAGGGGGACCTCGATCGAGAAGTACCCGGAAGGCAGAGGGAGAGCTCGCACGAGC
>JAVQXS010000110.1:0-5704 GCA_033578065.1 Thermoleophilia bacterium | reverse complement strand
GCAGGACTCAGCCCGGTGCCGCGGTGGGGCAGAGGCCGGCGCACATGAGGATGCGCGAGACGATCTCGCCGTCTCGCACGGCGCTTCTTCCCGACGGTGACAGGCTCGTCGTTGGTCACCGCGACGGTCGCTGCGCAGGCCGTGCGCTCATGACGTCGCCCGCCGCGCGAGGGCAGGGAACCGGCCCGGTGGGGACGAGCCAGGCTCTGCGACCTGCGCTACGCGGCCGCGGGCTCGATCTCGGATCTGCGGTACGTGGCGCTGCCGAAGCCGAGGACGATGGCGAACACGAACGGCAGCAGGACGAGGCCGATCGCGAAGCCCGTGCCGCGACCGAAGCTCCTCGCGAGGTCGAGCGCGACGATGATCCAGATCACGAAGCCGACGATCGGGATGAGGGCGAGCAGGACCCACCACCACTCTCGCCCGACGATCCGGAGCAGGACGATGAAGTTCCAGATCGGCACGATGGCCTTCCATCCCTCCTCTCCGGCCTTCTCGAAGATCTTCCACCAGCCCGCGACGACGAGGGCGTAGAGCGCGAGGTAGATGACCCAGTCCATGCGACCTCCGATCGCTTGCGTGTCACCGTATCATCCCCGTCCGGGCGGACGTCGCTACAGACGACCGCGGAGCGCCCGAAGGCGGAGGAGCGGGACGCGCCAGATCGCCTCGAGGACGATCGCGCCGGACATCTTCGACGCGCCTGCTCGTCGCTCGACGAAGCGGATCGGTACCTCCCGGACGCGGAGGCCGGCCCGCACCACCCGGTACGTGGTCTCGATCTGGAACGCGTACCCGTGCGCGGAGAGGGTGGCGAGGTCGATGGCTTCGAGCGCCTCGCGGCGGAAGCACTTGAAGCCACCGGTGAGGTCCCGGACGGCCACTCCGAGGAGCACCTGCGCGTAGAGGCAGCCGCCGCGCGAGACCATGCGTCGCAGGAGGCCCCAGTTCTCGGTCCCGCCGCCCGCGACGTAGCGGGAGCCGAGCACGAGGTCGGCCTCCTCGGAGGCGGCGATGAGGCGGGGGACGTCGTGGGGGTCGTGCGAGAAGTCGCAGTCCATCTCGACCACGAGCTCCGCGCCCTCGGCGAGCGCCCACCGGAAGCCTGCGACGTACGCCGGACCGATCCCCTCCTTGCGCGGGCGGTGCAGCACGGAGAGCCAGGGGAGGTCTCGCGCGAGACGGTCGGCGATGTCGCCGGTTCCGTCGGGCGAGGCGTCGTCGATGACGAGCACGCGGTCGCGTCCGACGTCGAGAACCTCTCCGAGCGCCTCGACCATCGGCTCGATGTTCTCCCGCTCGTTGTACGTGGGGAGGCAGATGACGGCTTGGGGGCGATGCTCGGGTGGAGGGGCCATGGGATCGGATTCGCGGGGCGGTGCCCGGTTCCCCCGAGCGCCGCCTCCGTATCATCGCCGCGATGCCCTCGACGCTCCCGCGGAACGCCGATCTCGCCGAGCAGCTCGAGCTCCTCGCGAACCTGTCCGAGATCCTCGGTGAGGAGCCGTTCCGCGTCCTCGCGTACCGACGCGCCGCGGCCCGTATCCGTGAGACGGCAGCGCCGGTGGCCGAGCTCGCGCTCGCCGGACGGGCGACGGAGCTGCCGGATGTCGGCGCGACGATCGCCCAGAAGGTCGTGGAGGCGGTGCGGGAGGGCGAGATGCGCGCGCTCCGGGAGCGACGCCAGCTCGTTCCCGCAGGGGTGGTCGACTTCCTCCGGCTCCCGGGCGTCGGCCCGAGGACGGCGGCGCGCATCTGGAGGGAGCTCGGGATCACGACGCTCGAGGAGCTCGAGCGGGCGGCCCGCGAGCACCGACTCCGGGAGGTCTCCGGCCTCGGAGCCCGGAGCGAGGAGAAGATCCTCGCGGCGCTCGCGGGAGGGGCCGGTCGACGGGCGCCGGCCGAGGAGCGAATCCTCCTCGGGCGGGCGCTCCCGGCCGTCCAGGAGCTCGTCGCGAGCCTCGCTGCGCATCCGGCCGCGATCGCCGTCTGCGAGGCTGGGAGCGTGCGGCGCCGGCGAGAGACCGTCCGTGACCTCGACCTCGTCGCGACCTCGACGGACCCACGGGCGCTCATCGCCGCGTTCTGCGAGGCTCCGTCGGTGGCAGAGGTCGTCGCTCGCGGCGAGACGAAGGCGACGGTCGTCGGCCACCACGGCCTCCGCTTCGACCTCCGTGTCGTGCCGCCGGAGTGCTACGGGAACGTCCTCCAGCACTTCACGGGCTCGAAGGAGCACAACGTCGCCCTCCGCGAGGAGGCCCAGCGCCGCGGCCTCTCCGTCTCCGAGTACGGCGTGACGACCGTGGAGACGGGCGAGGTCGTCAGGCATCGGACGGAGGAGGAGCTCTACGCGTACCTCGGGTACGCGCCGATTCCGCCTGAGCTCCGGGAGAACGCGGGCGAGCTCGAGGCGGCTCGCGCCGGGGAGCTCCCGAGCCTCGTCGAGCTCCGCGATCTCCGCGGGGAGATGCACGCGCACTCGACGTGGTCTTCCGATGGCAAGAGCACGATCGAGGAGATGGCCCTCGCCGCGAAGGCTCGGGGTCTCGACTTCCTCTGCGTGACCGACCACGCCCACTCCCTGCGCGAGGGGCGCATCGAGGCGCAGTGGGCAGAGATCGAGGCGCTGAACGCCCGGCTCGGCCGCTTCCGCCTGCTGCGGGGGATCGAGGCGAGCATCCGCGCCGACGGCTCGCTCGATGTCGCCGACGAGGTGCTCGCCGAGCTCGATTGGGTGGTCGCATCGCTCCACGCTGCCTTCGAGCGGAACCCGACCGAACGGGTGCTCGAGGCGCTCGAGAACCCGCACGTGGACTGCATCGGCCACCTCACGGGACGCCGCCTCCTGAAGCGGCCGGGCGCAGACGTCGATGTCGAGCGGATCGTCGCTCGTGCCGCCGAGACGGGCACCGCGCTCGAGATCAACGCGCAGCCCGACCGCCTCGATCTCCGCGACGTGCACGCTCGCCTCGCGGGGGAGGCGGGCGTCCGGATCCCGGTGACGACTGACGCGCACTCCGCGGAGGCGCTCGCGTACGCCGAGCTCGGGATCGGCGTCGCCCGCAGGGCGTGGCTGACGCGCGACCAGGTCCTGAACACCCGTCCCTGGAGCGAGATCACGAGGCTGCGCAGGCGGTGAGCACCTTCCGCGACGACGGGGTAGCGGCCCTCGAGTGGGTCGCCTCGTACCTCGAGGAGGTTCGGGCGCGCCGAGTGCTCGCGTCGGTCGAGCCAGGGGAGATCCGGGCCGCGCTCCCTGCCTCGCCGCCCGAACAGCCAGAGCCGTTCGTGGCGCTCCTCCGCGACCTCGACAGCGTCCTCGCTCCCGGCCTCACGCACTGGCAGAGCCCGCGCTTCTTCGCGTACTTCGCGACCACGGCCACGGAGCCCGGGATCCTCGCCGAGCTCCTCATCGCGGGCTTGAACCAGATCGGGATCCTCTGGCGGACCTCGCCCGCGCTCCAGGAGCTGGAGGAGACGACGCTCGACTGGCTGCGCCAGCTCCTCGGCCTCCCGGACGGCCTCCACGGCCACCTCGAGGATACGGCCTCGACGAGCACGCTCGTCTCGCTCGCCGTGGCCCGAAGCGCGAGCCCCGGCCGGCGCGTCGTCGTCTGCTCGGAGGAGGCGCACTCCTCGGTCGCGAAGGCGGCCCGGCTCCTCGAGCTCGAGGTTCGGCGGGTGCCTGTGGACGATGCCTTTCGCCTGCGGCCGGATCTCCTCGACCTCGAGGGAGCATGCGCCGTCGTAGCCACCGCAGGCACGACCTCGGCCGCGGCTGTCGATCCTCTCCCCGCGATCGCGGCGCGGTGCGAGGAGGAGGGCGTGTGGCTCCACGTCGACGCCGCGTACGCCGGTGCCGCGGCGATCTGCCCCGAGCTCCGAGGCCACCTCGAGGGGTGGGAGCGAGCGGACTCGCTCGTCGTGAACCCGCACAAGTGGCTCGGAGTGCCCATGGACTGCTCCGCGCTCTGGACGCGTCGCCCGGACGCGTTCCGCACGACCTTCAGCCTCGTCCCCGAGTACCTGCGGGCGAGCGAGGATGTCGTGAGCCTGAGCGAGCGCACGCAGGCGCTCGGACGCCGCTTCCGGGCGCTCAAGCTCTGGGCGGTGCTCCGCTGCTACGGGCGCGTGGGGCTCGAGGAGCGGATCCGGGAGCACGTGCGCCTCGCCGAGCTCTTCGAGGGGTGGGTGCGTCGGGAGCCAGGCTGGGAGCTCGCCGCTCCGCGGCTCTTCTCCCTCGTCTGCTTCCGTCGGGAGGGAGGTGACGAGGTGAACGAGCGGCTCCTCGAGCGCGTGAACGCGAGCGGCGAGGTGTTCCTCTCGCACGCGCGACTCGGCGGACGGATCGCGCTCCGGCTCGCGATCGGGAGCTTCCGCACGCGCGAGGAGGACGTCCGTCTCGCCTGGGAGGTGCTTCGTCGGGAGGCGGCGGCGCTGTGAGCGAGGGCAGAGCGCAGGCCGCGAAGCTCGCCGGCATCGCCGTCGTCGCCGGCCTCTTCTCGGCGCTCTTCGGCGTCGGCGGGGGCATCGTCGCCGTCCCCCTCCTCATCCTCGCGCTCGGGCTCCCGGAGCGAGTCGCGACCGCGACCTCGCTCGGCGCCATCGTCATCACCGCCCTCGCGGGGGTCCTCGTCTACGGGCTTCGCGGCGAGGTGAACGTCGGGTACGCGGCGCTCGTCGGGCTCCCGGCGGTCGCCGGGGCTCTCGTCGGCTCCTCGCTCCAGCAGCGTGTGCGGGGGAGGACGCTCGCGTACGCCTTCGCTGCCCTCCTCGTCGCCGTGGGAGTCTGGCTGCTCGGGGCGTGACGAGCTCGACGGTCCTCCTCGCGCTCGCGCTCGGCTTCTCGGCGGGCGTCCTCGCCGGGCTCTTCGGCGTCGGGGGCGGCATCCTCTTCGTGCCCGCGCTCGTCGGGCTCGGGCTCGGGCAGGTCGAGGCGCAGGCGACCTCGTTGCTCGCGATCCTGCCCACGGTGGCGGCCGGAGCGTGGAACCAGCGGCGCTACGGGAATCTGCGGGCGCGCACGGCGCTCGTCCTCGGCGTCCTCTCCGTCGTCGGCGTCGAGCTCGGCGCGCGGATCGCGACCTCGCTCCCCGAGCCGCTGCTGCGGCGTCTCTTCGCACTCCTCCTCTTCGGCGTCGCGGCGCAGCTCGTGTGGAGGACGCTCGAGCGAGGGCGACGCTACCCTGAGGCGGCGTGATCCGCGTCGCCGTCTCGGTCTCCGCGGCGCTCGGGCTCTCCGCCGCGCTCGCCGCCGGCGCGCCGTCGACGTCGGCGGTCACGGGGGCGAGCGCGACGATCGTCCGCATCGCCGTCCCCGGCAAGCCGACCGTGGAGCTCGGAAGCGTGCGCTGGCCGACGAGCCCGGCGGCTGAGGTGCAGAGCTTCCAGTACCCGGCCGACGGCTCCATCGTGAGCGTCGGCCGCTCGCGCGCCGAGGTCTCCGCCCTCGCCGACAGCGCCTCGACGGCGCAGGCCGAGGCCGAAGCGGTCACGCTCTCCCTCTTCGAGGGGGCGGTCGTCGCCGCGAAGGTGGTCGCCTCGGCGACCGCGGGCGCGAGCGCGCGTGGCGCGGCCGGGGATTCCTCGGCGTCGGAGATCCAGGGGCTCCGCGTCCTCGACGCGGACGTACCGGCGACGCCCGGCTCGATCCTGCGGCTCGGCGACTGGGGCTCGCTGACGGTTCTCACGCAGGACGGCA
>JAVQXS010000109.1:0-5746 GCA_033578065.1 Thermoleophilia bacterium | reverse complement strand
GAGTCCCGCCTCGGACGAGCCGGAGATGAGCAGCCCCGGACGGAGGTCCGAGGGCAGCGGCGGAGCGAGGACGGCGTCCACGAGCCGGTAGTAGCACCCCTCGTAGCGCACTGGACGACCCTCGGCCGACAGCAAGAGCCCCACGACCTCCGTGTACTCGACGGTGCGCGCGTAGCGCTCGTCGTGCGGGGTCTCGTCACCGAGGGCGACGAGATCGTTCTTGAAGCCTCCCGCCAGCATGTTCAGGTAGATCCGACGGCCGTGGAGGAACGCGAGCGATGCTACCTTCTTCGCAGCCGTGAACGGGTGGAGGTAGAGCGGCTGCACCGCGACGAGGGGGCAGAGGGAACTCGTCGCCTGGAGGATGAGCTGGGCGACGAGCCAGGGGTCGACGAGGCGGTTGTCGGTGTAGACGAGGATCCCGCGGTAGCCGGAATCGTCGCTCCACCGAGCGACCTCCTCGACGCGCTCGACGTAGCCGCGAGGGTCGAAGGCGCTCGACGGCGGGCACGTCGAGAAGACCTCGATCCCCTCGGGCAACG
The DNA here is from genome assembly GCA_033578065.1 of Thermoleophilia bacterium. Classification (GTDB taxonomy): domain Bacteria; phylum Actinomycetota; class Thermoleophilia; order Gaiellales; family Gaiellaceae; genus GMQP-bins7. The sequence goes on along the minus strand of JAVQXS010000109.1, from coordinate 5,204 downwards.
GATCCGTGCTCACGCCTCTCCAGACGCCTCCTTCCCCCTCAACCCCTTGACCGTCTCATCGTACACGGCGCGCTCGCCTCCTGGCCGTGCTCGGACGGTCGCCTCGCGGAGCCCCCGGCTCGCGCAGCGAGTATCGTCACCCTCCGTGACCGCGCTCTACCGGACGTACCGGCCGCAGAGCTTCGACGAGGTCGTCGGCCAGGAGGCGGTCGTGCGGACGCTGCGGAACGCGATCGAGCACGGCCAGGTGCGCCAGGCGTACCTCTTCGCGGGCCCACGCGGGACGGGCAAGACGTCGCTCGCGCGCATCCTCGCGAAGGCGCTGAACTGCGCGAGCGTCCCCGGGCCGACGACGACACCCGATACGTCCTGCCGCGTCTGCCAGTCGATCGCGAGCGGGACGTCGCTCGACGTCGTCGAGATGGACGCGGCCTCCCAGCGCGGCATCGACGACATCCGCGAGATCCGCGAGCGCGTCGTCCTCCAGCCGGTCGAGGGCCGCTACAAGGTGTACATCCTCGACGAGGCGCACCAGCTCACCGACGCGGCCTGGAACGCGCTCCTCAAGCTCATCGAGGAGCCCCCGCCCCACCTCCTCTTCGTCTTCTGCACGACCGACCTCTCGAAGGTGATCCCGACCGTCCGCTCGCGCTGCCAGACGTTCGTCTTCCAGCGCCCGCGCCTCGGCGAGCTCGTGACCCTCCTCCGTCGAGTCGCGGAGGGTGAGGGGATCGAGGCGCCTGACGCCTCCCTCTCCCTCATCGCGCGGAGCGCGCGAGGGTCCTTCCGCGACGCGATCTCGACGCTCGACCAGCTCGCCGCCGCCACCGGCGGCGTCGTCGATCCCCAGTCGGTGCTCCAGCTCGTGGGGACGGTCGACGAGGAGTCCCTCCTTCGCCTCTGCGATCTCGTCGTCGACCGCGACACCGCCGGCGCGCTCGCCTTCGTCGAGGAGCTCGCCGAGCAAGGTCACGACCTCGCCCGCTTCGTCTCCGACCTCCTCGAGCACCTCCGCCACCTCCTCCTCGTGCAGCACATCGGCCACGTTCCCGCGTCGCTCCCGGTGACGGAGGAGACGAAGGAGGCGCTCCGCGAGCAGGCGAACCAGCTGCCCGAGCCCACCGTGCTCCGGCTCATCGACCTCCTCGCGGTCGCGGTCGAGGACGCGCGCCAGGGAGGCGATCCGCGCCTGCCGCTCGAGCTCGCGCTCGTCAAGACAACGCGTCCCCAGGCCGACCTCTCGCGCGAGGCGCTCATCCACCGGCTCGAGGTGCTCGAGGCACGACTCGCACCAGGCGCTCCGCGAGCGGAGGAGGGAGCTCCGGCGAGCGTACGTTCGAGCCTCTCCGACACGGAGCCTCCGCCTCCGAGCCTCGAGCCGCCGGTCGCCACCCCCTCGCAGCCACCCCTCGCCCTCGAGCAGCTCGCCGAGGCCTGGGAGCGGAGCGTCGTCGAGGCCGTCCGCGAGCGCTCGATCCCCGTCGCCAGCCTCCTCTCCGAGGCGCGGCCGGCGGCGCTCCGGGAGGACACCCTCGTCGTCGAGTTCCCCGCGGACGCCGACTTCCATCGCCGGCAGGCCTCCGAGCCGCAGAACCTCGACCTTTTGCGGGAGGCGCTGTACGAGGTGACAGGCCGCCGGCTCGCCGTCGTCGTCGAGGCCGGCGCGTCAGCGAGGAGGGAGGAGGCTGCGGAGGACGAGGGCGAGCGGATGGGCGAGGACCGCTTCATCGCGGCCCTGAAGGACACCTTCGATGCGAGCGAGGTGGAGGAGGAGACGTGAAGTTCGACATGGCGAAGATGCTCCAGGAGGCGCAGCGCATGCAGGCGGAGCTCCAGCGCGCCCAGGAGGAGGCGGCGAGCGAGCTCGTCGAGGCCTCGGCGGGCGGCGGCATGGTGAGAGTGCAGGCGAACGGGGCGGGCGAGATCGTGTCCATCGCGATCGACCCTAAGGCCATCGATCCCGACGACCCCGAGCTCCTCGCCGACCTCGTGCTCGCCGCCGTGAACGAGGCGCTGCGCTCGGCGCGCTCGCTCATGGAGTCGAAGATGTCCGGGCTCCTCCCCGGCGGGCTCAGCGGCCTCCTGCCCGGCAGCTAGCCCGACGCCGGGACGGCTCGCCAGCGGAGGTCGTCGTCGATCGCGCCCTCGCTGAGGAGCCGCTTGAGGCACGCGAGCCTCGTGAAGCGGCCGTGGGTCTGGAACTCGTCGAGCGTGAGCCCGAGGGCCGCGTACGCCTCGGCGAGCTCATCCACCCCCTGCTCCGCATCCCACTCGAAGCGCATGCGGGGGAACGCCCGCGCGAGCTTCGAGAAGTCGACCCGGTAGCTGCGGGGGTCCGAGGACGCCCCTGGCGCAAACGTCACCGAACACGCTGGCATCCTGGCCCGGACGATCTCGGCGAGGTCTCGGATGCGGTAGTTCTGCTCGTTCGAGCCGACGTTGTACGCCTCGCCGCAGACGAGCTCGAAGGGAGCTTCGAGGAGGGCGAGCGCGACTCGGGAGAGGTCACGCACGTGGACGAGGGGACGCCACGAGGAGCCGTCGCTCTCGAGCCGGATCGCGCCCGTCGTGTGCGCCCAGGCGACGAGGTTGTTGAGCACGACGTCGAGGCGAAGGCGAGGCGACACGCCGTACACGGTCGCGTTTCGCATGGAGACGGCAGCGAAGCCCTCGCCGGCGAGCTCGCGGAGCGCGTGCTCGGCTCGCACCTTCGACTCCGCGTACGGAGTAAGCGGCCTTAGGGGTGCCTCCTCGTCGAGGAGCTCCTCGCCATCGGCGGCGCCGTACATCGAGCACGAGGAGGCGAAGACGAAGCGCTCGACGCCGGCGTCCTTCGCTGCCCTCGCGAGGTCGACGGTCGCGCGGAGGTTGATGTCGTACGTGAGGCGCGGATTGAGATCCCCGATCGGATCGTTCGAGAGCGCCGCGAGGTGGACGACCGCGTCGAACCCCTCGAGCTCCGCGGAGGTGAGATCGCGGACATCTCGATCGAGCGACGGGATCGCGTCCTCCTCCGACCCGAAGTCGCACCCGCGGTAGAAGCGGGTGTCGACCCCGACGACCTCGTGGCCGGCATCGCGGAGCAGCGGTGCGAGCACCGAGCCGATGTAGCCGTGGTGGCCGGTGACGAGGACTCTCACGCCGTGCCCCCAACACCGAGCTCGCCCCGGAACCACTCGACCGTGCGCTCGAGCCCCTCCGTGAGGTCGGTCCGTGAGCTCCATCCGAGAACCTCCCTCGCGCGCCGCACGTCGGCACAGCGCACGACCTCGTTCGGCCGCTCCGGGAGCACCCCGAACTCGGGCGTCACCTCGGTACGGATGAGCTGTCGGATCCGCTCCACGACCTCGCGCACGGTGACGAGCGTTCCCGATCCCACGTCGACCGCGGTCCCCGCAAGATCGTCGACCTTCGTCGACGCGGCGAGGAGCGCGTCCACGGCATCGTCGACGTAGATCCAATCGACGAGACGCGTGCCGCTCGAGAGCTTCGGCGTCACACCCCGCAGGAGCGAGGTGGTGACGTACGGGATGAGCTTCGTGCGGTCGCGCTGACCTGGCCCAAAGACCATGAACACCCGGAGGTGGGCGATCCGGAGGCCGTGCAGCGCGTGCAGCATGCGCGCGAAGACCGCTGCGCCGTGCTTCGCGGCCGCGTACGGCGACACCGCGGTCGCTCCCGCGACCGGCTCCTCCATCGAACCGGCGAAGACGACCGGGCACTCGGCGCGCGCGGCGGCCACGAACACGTTCACGGAGGCGACGAGGTTGTCACGAAGCGAGGGCACGACCGCGTCCAGGTCCCGCGATCCCGAGACGTGGCCTGCAAGGTGGTAGACGACCTCTGGGCGGATCCGGCGCAGCGCGGTCTCGACCGCCTCGCTGTCCGCGAGATCGAGAAGCCACCAGCGCACGCCCGCATCCCCCCGAGGGCTCCTCGCGATCCCGTGCACCTCGAGGCCGTTCGCGAGCAAGCGCTCGCAGAGCCGTCCGCCGATGAACCCCGATGCTCCGGTGACGAGGGCGACCGTCATTCATTCGGACTCGGCGAGGAGCCCGCCTCGCAGCAGGGCGTCGCTCGCGCGACGGAGGAGGTCGAACCGAAGCCCCGATCGCTCTGCGACGTCGAGGAGCGAGCGCGAGCCGTCCGACTGGTTCAGCACCCAGAGCAGCGCCAGCTGCTCCTCGGACGCCGCGCCCCCGCCCGTCGACGGGTAGAGACCGCGCCTGCCAAGCTGCGGCTCGCCCTTAGGAGCGAGGTTCACGTACGTCCGATCGTGCTCGAGCACATCGAGGATCTCGAGGAGCGCCTCGACCGCCTCCTCGAGGCTCTCGTCACGGAGGAGGTCGAGGTTGTCGGCAGAGGAGTGGTACTCGGGGAACTCCCCCTCGAGCGACCGCGTGAGGCAACCCACGGGGAGGGCGAAGCCGGGCGAGTTGAACTGCCGCTCGTCCCAGCCCCAGGGGGTGAAGTCGAGCACCCTCCCTCCTCTTCCGGCGACGACGTGCGCGGCGGCCCGATCGACGCGAGCGTCCCCCTGCCGGCTCCGCTTGTAGGTGAGCGCAGCGGCATCGCCGAGGCACGCGAGGACGAGGCCCGCCCGGACATGGTGGAGCCGATCCTCGTTGCGCGCGAGCCAGACGATCGAGCCGATGGTGCCAGGCGCGAAGAGGATCCGGTACGAGAGTCGCCGCCGCTCGCTCGCGAGAGCGGAGGCGAGTTCGCTGAGGACGACAATGCCGGACAGGTTGTCGTTCGCGAGCGAGGGGTGGCAGACGTGGGTGCTGAGGAGCACCTCGTCCTCGGTCGCCCCCGGCAGGTAGCACTCCCCGTACGTCAGCGATCCCGGGCCCAGCATGCTGTCGACGACGACCTCGTACGTCCCCTCGGGGAGGGCGTCGAGCGTCGCTCGCGCGGCGCAGAAGCCCCAGGAGCGCTCGTAGTAGGAGGTGCGGTAGGGAACCCACTCTGGCCTCGTCTCGTGGACGTGGAGGCGCGGCCTGAGCTCCTCCAGGCGCATCCGGGTGCGCACGGGCTCGCTGTAGCTCACGACGTGGAGGTTCGAGGCGCGGAAGTCGATCACGCGCTCGCCGTCTGCCGTCGCGACGTACGCGTCCCGGATGTTCCACTCGTCCGGGATGACCCAGTCGAGCGCGCGCGTGCCGGTCGGGACCTCGTGCACGGTGAGCGGGATCCGCGAGCCG